>JACPDV010000359.1 GCA_016183835.1 Armatimonadota bacterium | reverse complement strand
GGCTCACGAGCCTCGGGGCCGACTCGGAGCCCGACTGGGCGTGGGGCTAGGCGCTCACCCGCCTCGGCAGCGCGGCGGTTTCGAGCGGCCGGTGCGTCTCGTTCCAACGTCCCAGGTGCGCCAGACCCATCGCCGCCCACGGCTGCTGCGCCGCACCGGCCTGCATGCCCCAGGTGCCCACGGCGTGCCAGGGGAAGTTGCTGGAGCAGTAGACCTCGCCCCCGGGCCCGGTCAGCCGGTCACGTAGCTGCCGCAGAGTGGTCCAGGCGTCGAGCGGATCGACGACCTCCCACAGCGCGGGATAGAGCAGCGTGTGGTACTGGCCGTCGGGCCGCACCACGCCCAGCGGGTCGCGGTAGAAGGCGAAGCGGCCCAGCTCGGGCAGCCAAAGCTCCCGGCGGAGCCGGGCGAGCAGCTCCGCCGTCCGCCGGTCGCAGGCGGTTGCGGTGGCCTCGTCGCCCAGGGCCCGGGCCACCTCAGCCCGGGTGCGCAGCATCTGCACACCCTCGATGGTCGGGCTGGTGCCGTCGCCGGGCGTGGAGACGTAGTCTTCCTGGTTGCCGATCTGCTGGCCCCAGGCCAGCAGGCCGTCTCCGTCCCGGTCGTACTCGTCCCAGGTCTGCCGCAGGATCGAGTCCAGGGCGGGCGCCAGGACCCGGACGGTGTCGCGGTCGCCCGTCTGCCGCCAGTAGTGCCGTACCTGCCAGAGGTGGAACTGGTTGGAGCCGCCGAAGTCGCGGTGCACCCGGCCGCTGCCGGGCGAGAGCTGGGGCACCGCACCGTTGGGCAGCAGGGCCGCCGCGTGCGAGAGCAGGCACTGCCGTGAGCGCGCCTCCTGTCCCAGCCACTCGGCCGCCGGCGAATGCTGCATGTGCCACAGCGAATACCAGTGGTGGATGCACTCGGTCCAGCCGTGGGGAGCCACCCAGTTGTACTCGAGCGTCCGGATGGCATGGGTGAAGGCGGCGTCCAGGTCGGGCACCGGGGTCTCGATGCGCGAGCTCAGGAGCCACCGGTAGTGCCGATCGACAGCCGCCCGTTCGGCATCGGGGTCGAGTGCCGCCTTGGCGCGCGCGGTCGCCTCGTCGCGGCCGAAGCCCAACATCACCCAGCCGCTGCCTGCGGGGAACCGCAGCACGAGCCGGGTTCCGCCCGCGTCGCCCGGCTCGACCTCCGCCGGCGTGGCGGCCTGGATGGCGACGGCCAGCGGGTGAAGCGTGCTGCGCAGCAGCCCGCCGCCGTCGGCGACGGTGGCCGTGTCGGCGACACTGCCCACCCCGGCGGCCTGCAGCCAGCCGGCGCGCGAGGTGCCGAACATGCCCGTCACCACACTGCCGCCGCAGCGCACGGTCACCGGCCGAGGCGGGTCGGTGGCCACGCGGAACCAGGCGGCACCGGCCCAGTCCGGCGGATCGTGGCCCACCAGGAGCGGCACCAGCTCCGTCTCCACCCCCACCCCGCCCAGGCGGTAGCGGCAGCGCACTCCGCCCGGCAAGTCACGCACATCCACCGCCTCGGCGGCGTCCGCCCAGAGCACCGCGCCGCCCGGCCCGGCGCCCACGCCGACCACCAGCTTGGCGAGGCCGTAGGCGTCCGTCTGCGTGAAGCGGTCATTGACGTAGGTGAGGACGCCGGCGTTCGGCCGCACTTCGTTGACCGCTGCCAGCGTCTGGTGCCAGGCGGCCATCCGGTCGTCACGGTACCGGGCCGGCGGGGGCGCCGCAGCGCCGAGGGCGGCGGCGCTCAGGAAGAGCGCCAGGGGGACCCATCGCATGGCGGCCTCTCGCAGCGCCGGCGTGCTTTCGCAGCCCTCGACGAGGCTCCTGCGCCACCCGGGCCGGCAGCCGAGGCCGGGCTCCGCCCGCTCGTGCCCCGGTGGTCCAGAACGACCTCGGGAACCACCCGGCGCGGCCAGACGCTCAGCCCGATGGCAGCCGCGCGCGGGCGGGCGGGCCGCCCGCCGCGTTGCCCGGCTGGGGCTTCTGTGATAGGATGCTCCCCTGGGCACGCCGACACTTCCACCAGTCTGAGGAGCAACAAACATGGCCAAGGTCCAGGTCGGCATCAACGGGTTCGGCCGTATCGGTCGGATCACGTTCCGGGCGATCATGGAACGGTATCGGGACGTGCTCGAGGTCGTCGCCGTCAACGATCTCGGGCCCGTCGAGGCGAACGCGCACCTGCTGCGCTACGACACCAACTACGGCCGCTTCCCGCTGGCGGTCGAGACCGCCGAGGGTGCGCTCGTCGTCGGCGGCGAGACCGTCAAGGTCCTCTCCCAGCGCGACCCGGCCCAGCTTCCTTGGAGCGCCCTGGGCGTCGACATCGTGATCGAGTCCACCGGCTTCTTCACGGACGCCAACAAGGCCCGTGCCCACATCGACGGCGGCGGCGCGCGGAAGGTGATCATCTCGGCGCCTGCCAAGAACGAAGACAAGACCATCGTCCTCGGCGTCAACGACCACGAGTACGACCCCGCGGCGCACCACGTGCTGTCCAACGCCTCTTGCACCACCAACTGCCTGGCGCCCCTGTGCAAGGCGATCATCGACACCTTTGGGATCGAGT
>JACPDV010000358.1 GCA_016183835.1 Armatimonadota bacterium | reverse complement strand
GTGCAGAACTACTACGCCGCCGTCATGGCGGGCGGGAGCGGGACGCGCTTCTGGCCGATGAGCCGCCGCGCGGTACCCAAGCAGCTCCTCCCCCTGGCCGGCGGCCTCTGGAACCTCTGGGATCCGGCCTCCGCGGGCCTCGCCCTGCCCGCCGGGCTGGCCGCCGCGGCGCTGCTCCTCACGCTCTGGCTGGCCCTGACCCGCTCGCCGCGCCGGCAGGCGGTGGTGCTCGACCGCTACGGCGTGCGGCACCGGCGGAGCAACCACCCGTGGCGGCGCGTGGAGGCCGTGCGCATCACCGCCCCGGCGAAGAAGAAGCAGAGCGAGCCGGCCGCGGTGGAGATCGTCTGCCGCGGCGGCGAGGTCGTGCGCATCCCGCAGGAGTTCACCGCCGGCGCCGCGATCCACTCGCTGCGCAACCTGGCCGCGCTGATCGAGCTGCTGCGCGAGGCCCTGCGGCGCGAAGGAGCGACCCCATGATCATCCGCGACGTCACCACGGCGATTGTGCCGATGGGCTTCCGCAACGGCGTCTTCACGCGCATCCGCACCGCCGACGGGCTGTGCGGGGTGAGCGAGGTGGTCCTCAAGCGCCGCAGCCACACGGTGGCGCAGTGCATCGGCGAGCTGGCGCGACACCTGGTGGGCCAGGACGCCCGGCGGATCGAGGACCTGTGGGAGAAGCTCTACCGCGACAGCTTCTGGGTCGGCGGCCCGCTCCACGCCACGCCGCTCTCCGCCGTTGAGATGGCGCTCTGGGACCTGAAAGGCAAGGCCCTCGGCGTGCCGGTCTACGAGCTGCTCGGCGGACCCACGCGCGACCGCATCCCCGTCTACTGCCACTGCCCCTCGGGCGGCTCGCCGGACGCCTTCGCCGACAATGTCGAGCAGGCGCGGCAGCGCGGTTACCCCACCATCAAGACCACCTTGCCGCTGTTCTACGGCAGCCCCGACCCGGACTGGCTGCACATGGCCGCGCCCAGCGGCTACAGCGGCTCGCCCGGCGCCCTGGAGCGCACCCTGAAGGAGACTGAGCGCGTGCCCGGCTGGGTGTGGGACGGCATCGCCGCGTTCTTCGAGGCGGCACGCTCGCGGGTCGGCAGCGCCGTGGACCTGGCGGTGGACTGCCACGGCCGGCTCAACGTGGCGAGCAGCAAGCGGCTCTGCCAGGTGCTGGAGCCGTACCACTTGCTGTTCATCGAGGAGCCGCTGCCGCCCGAGCAGCCTCAGGCCACGCGCGAGGTCAAGCAGGCCAGCGCCACGCCCATCGCCTCCGGCGAGCGCGGCGCCACCATCTACGGCTGCCGGGAGTGGCTGGAGGGCGAGTGCGTGTCGCTCTGGCAACCGGACGTGTGCAACTGCGGCGGCTTCTCGCAGGCCCGCAAGATCGCCGCCATGGCCGAGGCGCACGCCATCGGCATCGCCCCGCACAACCCCAACGGCCCGCTCGCCACCGCGCAGAGCGTGCAATTCGTCGCCAGCATCCCGAATTTCACCATCCTCGAGACGGTCGGCATGGACGACGAGGCCGACAACTTCGGCGCCGTCACGCCGGCGCCGCTCCGCACCGTCGACGGTCACCTGCCCCTGCCCACCGCGCCGGGAATCGGGCTCGAGGTCCACGAAGAGGTCTGGTCGATGGGTCATGACGCCGCGCCGTTCGAGGGTTGGCGGTAGGTCGCGTGTCGCACAAGGAAACAACCGCCGCCGTGGAACAGTCATCAGCACCAGGACTGCGGCGGAGGACGTGATGTCAATGGGGATGCCCTGCCCGGCGCGTTCGCGGCTCGGCGTGCTTGTGTTGTTCGTGATGTCGGCCGGCGTGGCCGACCAGGTAGTGGAGCTGAAGAGCCCGGATCAGGGCTTCCGGATCACCAATGCCTACGAGCGGAGCAACTTGGAGGTCGAGCTGCTCGTGCAGTATAGCCGGCCGGGCACGCTGCTCGACACGGTGGGGCTGAACGCCGCGCCCCGGGGCTCGTTCTCCCTGCAGGTCGGCGCCGACCGCAAGGTGTTCTTCAACGTCTACGACCCGCAGCGCGCGCCGGGTGGCTGGCACCTGCTGCGCAATCCCAAGCCGACGGAGGCCGGCCGGCAGCATCGCATCGTCCTCCGCGTGGCGGGCGGCAAGGCCGTCCTGCGCGTCGACGACCAGGTGGTGACCGCCGACTGCCCCACCCCGCTCTCCGGTCAGCCGGTCTTCCTCGGCGACTTCAAGGGCGATGAGCAGTTCGGCTCGAAGTACAACATCCACCAGGGCGTAGTGGGCACCGTGACGCTGCGCTACTGGGGCAAGGGTCGGCAGGTGGAGCCCAGCGCCGCGCCCGTGACCCCGCTCACCACCCAGCCCGCCTCCACAGCGGTCGCGGCGGGCGTGGTGGTGGACGAGGCCGGCGCCCTGTCCACTTCGGAGCGAGGTCAGGCGCTGGAGATGCTGAGCCGGCTGAAGCACGAGAAGGCGATCAGCCTGGGGATCCTGGTGGCCGGCGGCGACGCCGACCAGCTCCCCGACCGGGCCGGGCGGTGCCGCGCCGACCTGATGCAACAGAAGCTGCTGCCGGCCGAGAGCGCCCTGCTCGCCCTCTGTGGGAAGCGCATCGCCTACCAATGGAGCGGCGACGTGGGCCAGCGGCTCGGCTTCAGCACCCTCGGCGGCCTGTGGCAGAGCTGTGCCGGGCTGCCCGCCGGACAGGCCTTGCTGAAGCTGCTCGGCGGCGTGCTCAGCAACGCCGGCGTGCGCGGTGACCCGCCCCCGCAACCGCCCGACCCGACGCCGCCTCAGCCGCCCGACCCGACACCCACCCAGCCGCCCGACTCCGGCCCGCTGCCGGCGGGCGTGGCGGACCGCGCCGGCAAGCTCGAGGCGGCGCTGCGCGCCGGCGACGCCGGCGCCGCGTGCCTGGCGCTCCATCCCGATCTGCGCGCCACCTGCACCCAACTCTTCGCCCAGCAGCCGCAGGCGATGCAGAAGCTAGCCGCGCTCCTGGCCACCCGGCGGTTCGTCGCCCGCGGCGCGCGCTCCGCCGAGTTCGAGGTCACCGACCAGGGCCGGCGCTACCCCATCACCTTCCTCCTGGTCGGCGACCAGTGGTGCCTGGCCGGATTCTGAGAGGGGCTCCCATGCGTAAGCTGTCGCACCTGGTCTGGGCGGCCTGCCTGTTCGCGGGCGCGGCCCACGCCTACTGGAACTACGATCCGCAGAACCCGCCCTACGGCGGGCCGCACCGCAAGATCAACGAGTGCGCCTGGAAGCTCCTCGTCATCACCAAGGTGCGCGAGGCCGAGCGCCCGGACCCAGTGCTCAAGCAGTACAAGCTCAAGGACGACGACCTGCGCAAGCTCCTCGGCGCCACCGTCACCACCCCGGGCAACTGGCCGGACGACATCGTCACCGGCGACGCCGAGTTCACCCCCGCGGGCTGGATCATCGAGGGCGGCTACACCGCGGACGAGCCAGAGGTGTACATGTGCCTGCGGCACTTCTACGACCCGACCAAGCCCGAGGGGCAGCGCTACCTGACCGACATCCCCTTTCTGGGCAAGTTCCGCGAGCAGGTCCGCAGCATCTGGCGGCGCGACGTGGAGGTGGTCAACCCGACCATCGATTCCCGGGCCTGGGCCTTTACCCGCGCCGACAACCCGTGGGGCTGGCAGCAGGGCCTGACCGCCATGCGACAAGCGCTGGGGCAGGGGGACCTGACCCGCGCGAAGCGCAACCGGCTGGCCGCCACGGCGTGGCGCGCCCTGGGCGAGTCGATGCATCTGATGGCCGACCTCACCGTGGCGGCGCACACGCGCAACGACGGCCACCCGGGCAAGCTCCCCGCCGGCGACCTGCGCCCGGATCCGTACGAGGAGTGGGCCCTCGCGCCGGAGCTGCAGGCCGCCTACGACAGCATCCCGCGCAGCGGCGGCTGGCAGAAGCTCGACCCCTTCGGCGCTATGGATGACGAGATCGGCGGAGCCATCGCCGGCGCCGGCTCGCCCACCAGCCTGTTCCACGCCGTCGCCGCTTACGTCAACCGCCGCTTCCTGACTCCCGACACGCTCAACGGCACTGACCACAACGGCAACCCCATCGCGCCCGCCAACGGGCAGCTCTACCCCTCGCCGCTGCTCGGCCGCGAGGTGGTCTGGGATGAGGGCGCCGGCACCTACAACGCCACCTTCGCCCGCCGCGGCGAGGTGGCCATGATCAAGGAGACCTGGCAGTCGGCCACCTGGGGCGCCTGGCTGAAGAAGATCGGCACCGGGCTCAGCGGCGCCACGCTCACCTTCGGCACCACCCACGACAGCGCCGCCAGCCAGGCGCGCGTCCTGGGGCCCATCGCCATGGCCGCCAACATGCGGCTGATCGACTGGTACCTCCCTCGCGTCCAGATCACCATCACCAGCATCGACGCCTCGCAGCCCGACAAGCCGCTGGCAGGCAAGGTGGAGCACAAGCCGTACGGCGCCTGGACCACGCCCATCGACATCACACTGCCCAAGGACGGCATCCTCGAGCTCTACGTGGATGACCGCCGGCAGGACCCGCGCGACTACGAGCTGACCGTGACCAAGGGCGTCCTGGCCGGCAAGCTCAAGGGCGTGGACCTCAAGGACGCCAAGCGCATCGGGGTCGAGATGGACATGGCCGGGATACGGATCGCCTCGCCGGACTACACGGCCCGGGGCGTGGTCATGGTGCGCGTCTGCAAGCCGCAGGACCAGACCGACATGAACCGTCCGATGAACGTCCTCGGCGGCGAGCCCATCCCGAACGTGGAGGTGACGGCGAGCTACACCCTCAACGGCAAGCCGGCCACGCTGCGGGCCAGGACCGACAAGAACGGCAATTGCCGCTACACCGTGCCGCTGGGCGTGGAGGTCAAGGTCAAAGCGCAGGACCAGGAGAAGCCGGTCACCTGCACCGGGGACAGACCCAAGCAGGGCGTCAACTTCGGCTGGCAGGGCCACGACCCGCGAGCCGACGAGCCGCCGCCGGACGACAATCCCTACCTCACCGGCGAGGCCGGCTTCGAGCACTGACCCGTCACGGCGTGGCGTTGGCGATTTCGAGCATCTCGCGCACCGCCAGATTCGGCGACGCGATCTCCGCAGCGCTGCCCACCGTCACCGTGGGCAGCCCGCCCAGCTCCACGTGGCGGTGCATCCTGAGCACCTCGTCGTCGCTCTTCCCGCCCAGCCGGCTGTAGCCGAAGGTCCGGCAGAGGCCGTCGAACAAGAACGCATTCAGCGGGCAGCCGCCGGTGCGGTCGAGCCCCTCGACGCTGGCGTGCCAGCTCAGGAAGAGGTGCGCCTGGGCGAACGAGAGGTGCTGCATGGTGATCTCGTTGAGCCCCTCGCCGCCCACCGCGAGCCCGCCGCCCAGCTCGCTGACCTGCCGGATCAGCAGGTTCATCCCCTCGGTCGAGGTAGTGTTCTCCACCAGGCAGTTGTCCAGGTTGTGGCTGCACAGGGTCACGTCGATGAACACCGTGTCGGTGCCCACCGCCTCCACCGCTTGGAGGATGTTCTCCGAGAGGATGGAGCGCCACATGGCCAGCCCAGGGTGGACCTTGATCATCACCTTCCGGCGCCGGTTGCCCTGCAGGTTGTGGCAGGAGTTGGGCACGCCCAGCACGCCGCCGCCGTCGGGGTCCCAGGCCCAGCCGTGGAGCCGGCGGCTGACCACGTCGCGATACTGGAAGTCGCGCAGGTAGTGGTAGGCCGGGTGGGTCGGGTCCATGTCCACCGAGTTGCAGTGGGGCATGATGCGGAAGCCCATCGCCACCGCCTTGCGAATCGTTTCGCGGGCGCGGTCCGACGGCTCGTAGGTCGGGTAGTTCTCGTCGTAG
>JACPDV010000357.1 GCA_016183835.1 Armatimonadota bacterium | reverse complement strand
CTGACGCTCTACTGGTGGATCAACCGGGCCTATCGCGGGCTGCCTATGGCGCACCAGAGCGAGAGCCCCACGTCCGCCTGGGAGACGGGGGTGCGGCCCGGCTGGTTCCACGCCGGCACCTACTTGGCCGGCGTGCTGGGCTCCGTGGCGGCGCTCGTCTCGTACCTCGCCCTGGCGTTCAAGCTCGGCGCCGCGTCCGGGTTTCACTCGGGTTACGGCTACGGCTGGGCCAACTACGGCAATCTGATGGCCTGGCTCCAACACCCGGAGCCGCCCGACCACGCCGCCGGCGCGGCGCTGGGCGTGGGCTTCGCGTTCAGCCTGTTCCTCCTCACCATGCGGCTGAGGTTCCTCGGCTGGCCGTTCCACCCCATCGGCTTCGCCATCGCGGGCTCGTGGAGCATCAACCTGGTCTGGCTGCCGCTCCTGATCGCCTGGGCGGTGAAGGTCTCGGTGGTCCGCTGGGCCGGGCTGAAGGGCTACGTGCGGTGGCGGCCCTTCTTCATCGGCCTGATCCTCGGCGACTGCCTGATGGGCTCGTTCTGGGCGCTGATCGGCGTGGTCCTGGGGATCCCCACCTACAGCTTCTGGGGCGCCTGAGCCGAGGCTGTCGCCAAGCTGTCTAACCACCCGTCCGGCAATCGCAGCATAATATCCCCAGTATTCCCCGAGGTTTGGGGGAGGAGCGCCTTGGGCAACCGGCGACGGATGGCCACGGTTGGGGCGGTCGGCACGCTGCTGCTGCTGGCCGTGTCGGCGCGCTCGGGGCTCAACGACGGGCTCAACCGGTGGGTCACCGACTGGCACTGGCGGCACGCGGTGCCCAAGCAGTTCCCGCCGGGTATTCTGGTGGTCGGCATCGACGACCGGACCGCGGAGCAGTTCGGCCGGCTGCGCTACTGGTCACGCGCGCGCTACGCGGAGCTGCTCGACAAGCTCGCCCGGGCGCGGGCCGTGGGCCTGGACATCATCTTCTCCGACCCGGACGCCGTGGACAAGGCCGGCGACCGGGCTTTGGTCGCGGCGATGGCCAGGCAGGGCCGCACCGCCACGGTCTACTATGAGTGGCGCGAGCGCCGGCCGGTGGGCACTGCCGTGCAGGCCGCCGTGCGCGACATGGAGAAGCGCCGACCTGGTGCGCGTCACCGACGCGGGCGGCGCCGTGCCGCACTTCACCCTCGCGGTCGCCTGCCTCGCCACGGGCACGAAGCTGTCCGACGCACTCGCCTCGCTGCCCGGCGCGCTGACGCTCGGCGCACGCCGCGTGCCGGTGAGCGGCGGCAGCCTGCTGCTCCAGGCCATCGCCCGGCGCGGCGGCGGGGCGGGGCGGGGCGCCGGCCTGCCGGTGCCAGGCATCAGCTTCGCCGAGGCGCTGGCGAAACCGCCCGAGTTCTTCAAGGACCAGATCGTACTGGTCGGCGAGACCGCCACCGGCACGTCGGACGTGCGCCCGAACCCGCTCGACCAGGGCCTCCGCGGCGTGGAGCTGAACGCCGAGATCCTGGCCAACCTGCTCGCCCTCCCGCCGGTGCGCGAGCTGCCCGGCGGCGCCGGCCTGGCGCTCCTCCTGGCGGTGATCCTGGCCCCGCTGGTGCTCTACTCCACGCTCCCGCCCAAGCCGGCCTCCATCGGCGCCATGGCGGCCATGGCCCTGGCCCTGATCGTCATGGAGGCCGCCTTCCAAGCGGGACGGATGGTGCCCGCGTGGTCCACGGTGGGCGTCGGCTCGGTGGGTGCCACGCTGCTCATGGCGCTCCAGAGGGTGGTGCAGGAGGAGCAGCAGAAGCGGGTGCTGCGCAACAGCTTCCGCATGTACGTGGCCCCCGAGCTGGTGGAGGAGATCGTGCGCGACCCCGAGCTCGCCGCGCAGGAAGGCACGCGGCAGACCGTGGCCGTTCTGTTCTCCGACATTCGCAGCTTCACCACCTACTGCGAGGGCCACTCGCCCGAGATCATCATCCGCCAGATGCGGGAATACCTGGGCGGGATGGCCGACGCCGTGGACGCCTGCCACGGCGTGCTGGACAAGTACATCGGCGATGCGGTGATGGCGCTCTTCGGCCCGTTCCTGGACGATGGCACCGAACCCAGCGCGCTGGCGGTGGCGTGCGGCTTGAGCATGCTCGACCGGCTGGCGGCGATGAACGAGGGCTGGGCGGCCGAGGGCCTGCAGCCGTTCAAGATCGGGATCGGCATCCACGTCGGCGAGGCGGTGGTGGGCAACATCGGCTCGCCCCGCCGGATGCAGTACACCGCGCTCGGGGACGCGGTGAACCTGGCCTCGCGGCTGGAGAGCAACACCAAGGAGCTGCACGCCGAATTCGTGGTCAGCGAGGACGTGAAGAACCGGGTGGAGACGGCCCTGGCCGAGCATGCCACGTTCCACGACCTGGGCACCATCACCGTCCGCAACCGCGCGCAGCCGGTGCGGGTCTACGAGGTGCGGCGTGCTGCCGCGCCACGGGAGAGTAGGCAGCCATGAGACGAGGTAAGCCCACGGGGCCGCAACAGCCGCAGAGCCTGGAGGAGAGCATCCTCGCGGCAGTGCACGACGTGGAGCAGAGCGGCGTGCGCGGCAAGCGCCGCGAGGCGGCGAGGAAGAAGCGGAAGCAGGTCAAGGACCTGTTCCGCGGCTGGAAGTCCATCGTCCTCTGGGTCCTGGCGGTGCTGGCCGTCTTCATCGTCGACGGCGTCCGCCGCGAGTACAAGGAGTTCGCCGCGCGGCCCAGCGACATCAGCGGCACCGTGCAGGTGCTCAAGCACGGCGAGACCGCGCCCGTCACGCTCACCGGCGAGGAGCGGCTGAAGGACGACGACCTGGTCATCACCGGGCCGAAGAGCATGGTGACCCTGCTCTTCCCCGACGGCAGCGCCGTGCAGGTGGAGCCGGAGACGCGATTCCAGGTGCGCCTCCTCGACTTCGAGCGCGGAGGGAAGCGGGACCGTTCGTTCATGGTGGAGAGCGGCGCCATTGTGACCCACGTGTCGCAGTTCTTCGGCGCCAAGTCGCAGGCCACGGTCTGCACGCCCACCGCTGTGGCTGCCGTGCGCGGCACGTCGTTCCGCGTCTCGTTCGATCCGGCCACGCAGTCCAGCTCGGTGCACGTGGTGGACGGCATGGTGGAGATGCGCACGCCGCGGGCCAAGGGCAACGTGATCCCCGGCCAGGTGACCAGCACGCAAGGCTACGACCCGCGCGGCACGGAGGTGATGAACGCGGACCTGGTGCGCCGGCTCTCGCTCCGCACCGAACAGTTGAAGGTCCACGAGGAGCCGCCCGGCGCCGTGGACAGCTTCGAGGCGAAGCTGACCAACCTGGCCGATCCGATCCTCCAGTTGATGGGCATCGT
>JACPDV010000353.1 GCA_016183835.1 Armatimonadota bacterium | reverse complement strand
TCCGCGCGCACCTCCTCGGTGCAGTCGAGGACCACCTCGCCCTCACTCCGCCGACAGTGGAACTGCACACCGTCGGGGAGCAGCTCGTGCCGCTGATCCTGGTAGGCGAAGTCACGCCAGGGCGTCTGCGCCACAAAGGTGGTCAGGCCACGGGCCAGCTCCTTGCCGCCGTCGGTGACCATCTGCACGCGGCCGTCGGAGTCGCACAGCGCCGCGCCGCCGCGGAACCGCACCAGGACCCGCCCATCGCGCTCGAGCACCGTCTCCGGGCCGGCGGCGGTGAACAGCGGCACGGGATCGGGCACCTGTCCGGGCGTCTCGGCGGCGTTCGTGGGAAGGAAGATCCGCCCGTCCAGCGCCGGCACCACCAGCTCCCGGGCGACCTTCCCCGCGCTCACGTCGCGATGCCGGCCGGGGAAGCCGACCCGCTGATCGAGAGGCGTGGGATTGACGATCACCGTCCCGCCGTCGAACTCGCGCCGCCACGTGCCGTCGGGCTGCGGTGCGCCGGGCGACTTCGGGTAGCCCAGCGGCGCGTCGTACTCGGGATACCACCAGCGCTGCCCGCGCCAGCGGGTGTGCAGGTCGTAAGCGTAGTAGCCGTCGCCCATCAGCGTGGCGGCGAGGCCGAAGCGCATCCGGTCGAGGCGCGTCCGGCCGCGCTCGAGGAGCGCGTTGCGGTCGGGCTCAGGCATCGACTTCCAGGGGTCGAAGGGCGGCTCGAGGGCGGAGCTGCTGACGATGGTGGTCAGGTTCGGCCGGCGCGGCGCGGCGGTCCACCGGAAGTACTCGTCCATTACCCGCTCGAAGTCCCACTGCCCGGCGAGCACGTAGTCGAGGTAGTCCTCCAGCAGGATGCCGTTCATGTCCGGGAGGCCCCAGTAGCCGGCCTGGTTGGTCATGAACAGTCCGTCGTCGCCGAGCGCGGCGCGGACCTGGCGGCTGAGCTGGGTCTTGGCCTCGATCCACTGCTCGTCGAGCTGCTTGCGGTCGTCCGGCTTGCCGTCGCCGTCGGCGTCGATCTGGTAAGCCTCGCCGCGCTCGATGTTGCAGGCCCACCAATCGAAGCTGCTGCCCATGCAGTCGATGAAGCTGCCGTCGAAGCACTTGTCCTTGACGCTCTCGACCGAGCGGGCGGTGAGGAAGCCGAGCACGTCCGGCCGGCGGAGGTTGATCATGGCGGTGCCGGGCCAGCCGAGCACGCGCTTGCCGTCGGGCTGGAGCAGCCAGCCGCCGGCGGGGAACCGAGTGTCGTTCGGGTAGTGGTAGGGCGCGGAGGAGCTGAAGTCGAGGACGATCAGGTGCGGGTTGAGCCGCTTCAGCTCGGCGAGGTGGCCGGCGAGCCGGCGGCGCTGCTCGGGCTCGGCCCAGTTGCACCAGACGCCGCCGATGAGGAGGTCGCAGCGGGCGATCTCGGCCAGGTCCTGCGGCGTGCTGTCGGGCTTGAGGCCGACGCCGTAGCAGTTGGCGATGCGCGGGAAGGGCGGGCCGGGGTCGGCCGGCGCGGCGAGGAGAGCCAGGGCGAACAACATGGGCGGCTCCGGGCAGGGGATTGGCGAGGGTTGGCGGCATCCCTGCCGACACCGGAGTCCGGACCTCACCCGGCGACTGAAGTCGCGGCAACCATCCAAAGTCCGCCTGCGCGGACTCCGGATCTGGCAGCCCACGCAGGTGGGCTTCGCATGGTTGCCGCGGTTTCCAACCGCCGGGTCCGCAGGGGACCGGCCACCGGCGCGGAACCATGTCTGCAACGAGGGCGGTCCGATGCGCTTCCAGATGTTCCGACGCGGCCGTATCGCCCACGCCCGCGCCGTGCAGGCAGCGCGGCTGGGGCAGGAGCTGGTTGGCCAGGGACGGCTCGAAGAGGCCGTGGTCGAGTTCGAGCGCGCCTTGGAGCTGCAGCCCACGCTGCTCGAGGCGCGGGTGAACCTGGGCGCCACGTGGTACCGGATGGCGGCGGCGCGGGCCGAGGGCGCGCCGGCCGGTTGGCTGCGGGAGGCCAGCAAGCACTTCCAGTTCGTGCTCGGCCTGCAGCCGGAGAACGTGCCCGCGGCGCTCGGCCTGGCGGCGGCGCACGACCGACTGGGCGAGTCCGACCAAGCGCTCGGGATCCTCGAGCCGCTCGCCCGCGCGCACCCGCAGACGCGCGACGTCCACTACAACCTGGCCCTCGTTTACGCCCGCCGCGGCGAGCGCGAGGCGGCCGTGGCGGCGGTCGAGAAGGAACTGGCGGCGCACCCTGGGCGCCCTCGCCCGCGATCCGCACTGGGAGCTGCCTGGTGGACAAGCGGCGGGCGAGGGCGCCCGCCCCACATGGCATATGAACGCAACCTCTTGCACGCCATGTCCGCCCGACGGAGAAGTGGTGGGCAGTAGCCCGCCCTACGAGACCGGTACTGTGCGCGTGGAGCCGTCTTCGAACGTGATCGTCAGCCGCCCGTCGCGCGGCTGCACCTCGCGCACCGCCCGGCCGTCCCGCACCGGCTCCACCACCGTCACGTAGTGCATCTGCGCCGCTCTGCGGCGCACCAGCACCGTCGGCAGGTGGCCCTGCGGCGAGTTGGTCAGCCCGTCGGCCAGGATCACCGCGCTGGGGTCGTCATCCATCGCCACCAGCCAGAGCCGCAGCCGCTGCTTGCCGGCGGCGAAGGTCAGCACCGCCGGCCCGCTCACCTCGCCGCCCGCCTGCTGTTGCAGGAGCTGGTAGCCGCACTTCGTGCCCAGCGCGCCGGTCCGCGCCGGGAGCTGAGGACTCGCGGCCACGAGCTCCCCGTCCACGTGCAGCACGTAGTCCATCGCGTGCGGCTCCTGGGCCTCCACGCGGTAGTCGTCCACCACGAGGTGGCCCACCACCTGCACCGCGCGGCGGAGAGTCACCCCCGGATAGGCGGTGTCGCAAACGGCCGCCACCCGTTTCTGCGCCGGCTCGAACGCCTCCAGCCGGCCCAGCACGCGGTCGGCCGCACTGTCCGCCGGCCACTGCGCGTTGCGCTCGCCGGCGGGCTTCTGCGAGGTCTCGTCGAGCACCACGGTGTTGTGGCTCACCGTGTGTGCGGTCCACTCGGCCTTCCAGTGCGTCTCGTAGGGCATCGAGCCGAACAGCGGGAGCCACTGCCGGCCGCCGGCGTAGACCACCAGCGAGAGCTTGTCGGGGTGACCGTGCCCGCCGCCGTAGGGACCGTAGCTCAGCGCCGCGGCCGTCGAGTCGGGCTGGTCGGTGAAGTCGCCGTCGGCCTCGCGGAGCACCGCCAGGCCGGTGGAGGGGAGCAGCGAGCAGCCGTTCTCGTAGCGCCCGGTGTTAGCGAAGGTGGCCTGTAGCGGCAGGGCGGGCGGTATGGTCTCGGGCGGATGGTGCGTCAGCCAGTGCCAGTCGGGCGTGCGGCCGAGCGGTACGGCCGGCCGATCTCGCGGCAATGGCCGGCCACGCCAAACGTCCTGCGGTTGGCGTCGTCACGCGGGTCCACGTGCCACACCACCCAGGCGCGGTCCGGGTCGCCGCTGTCCACCAGCCGCGTGAGCGTCCACTCCAGCACGAAGTCGCTGGGCGTCGCCTCGGTGAGGAGGTAGTGGTCGTTCTGGCTCGAGCCGGCGTCGTCGACGGTGATGTCCTGGTCGCCCAGCTTGTAGGTGGCGTCGGTGCGGGCCCACACGGGTGGGCGGCCGTCGAGGAGGATGTCGGTGTAGCGATAGCGATAGCGGTAGTAGTGGAGGAAGCCGACCCGCCCGCTGCCGACCTGGCCCGCCTGCAGCGGCACGTCGCGGCCGAGGAGCCAGGCGAGCTGGGGGTCGTGCCATTGCTCCCAGGCGATCAGGTCGGTCCAGTCGCCACGGAGGGGCCCTCGGTCGCTGTCGCCGAGCGCCGCGTAGCTGGTGTCGGGGAAGGCCAGGTAGAGCGGCGCCGTGAACATCATCGCCAGCGACTTGGGCTGGTCGCTGGAGTCGGTGACGTAGTGGCAGTCCTCGTCGCGGTCGCGGATGGGGGCGACGCTGAGGTGGTAGAGGTCCACGCCGCAGTGGCGCATCGCCTCGCAGAGCGGGAGGAGCGCGCTGATCACGAAGTGGTGGTAGCCGGGCGAGCGCTCCCAGAACATGCCGTCGTCGCGAATGTCGTGGGCCACGAGGTGCGGGAAGCCGTAGGGGCTGTCGAGGGCGTACCGTGCCAGCGCCGGGTCGCGGGTGGCCAGCCCCACCAGCCCCACGGCGCTGAGGTGCCAGGCCTGGAAGTTGTAGCAGCGGAAGTGCAGGTCGCGGGCGCGCGGGTCGGCCGCGTAGTCGTCCACCTTGAAGCAGACGGCCGAGGCGCGGAGCAGGTCGTCCTCCACGTGGCGGCGCTGCTCGGCGGTGAGAACCCCGCTGTCGGCGACTAGGTCGTAGGCCTGCGCCAGGTTCACCACCCACATCGCCTCGTAGAGCGACGACTGGGTGAAGGCCTTGCAGCGCAGGTTGGTGAGCGGCCAGCCGGGATAGGCGTCGGCGTAGGCCAGCAGCCCGTCACGGACCCACTCGGCCTGCGCCCGGTCGCCGCTGAAGGCCTGCCCCAGGGCGACCTTGAAGAGGTCGCCGGCCACCCCCCAGTGTTTGGTGTCGCCCTTGGCGGGCACAGGTCCGAGTGGTCTGGCGGCGAGCCCCTTGGCCTCGTCGAGCACCGCGTCGAGGGCGCGCCGGGCCCACGGCAGCCGGTCCGCCTTGTCGCGCGCCCGCGCCACCTCGGCGGCCGTGAGGGCGAGGTAGGGATGCTGCGGCGGGAAGACCGGGCTCAACGGCGCGGCGGCGGCCAGGAGACCCAGCAGCGCGGGATGGAGCATGTCCCTTCTCCTCTTCGCACCTCAGGCGGCGCGGTCCATGCGGGCCTGCCACAGCACCTGGTCGAACGGCGCGCGGCGGCTGGGGCACTTCTCGCGGTGGCAGAGCTGGCAGGTGACGAAGTCCACGGTGGTGGCGTAGAGCAGTCCGGTGACGGACTTGTTGGGCTGCATCAGGCAGCTCTCAGTGAGCCGCACGCCGACCAGGCCCTCGACGTCGCCCAGCAGCGCGAAGAGCTGTCGCTGGTCCTGAATGGCCCACACGCCGGCGTCGCCCGCGCCCGGGTGCATGGCGGCGAAGCGGCCCAGCGAGTAGGTCTCGCGGAGGTGGCCGTGGAGGTGGTCGAGCGCCGCCCGCCGGACCATCTCCTTGACGGTGTCGCGGCAGTAGCCGCCGAACAGGTCGTCCGCCGGCACCGGCACGGCATCCATCTCCGGCCCGCAGGTGGCGACGTAGGCGAAGACGCGGTGCACGTCGGCCAGGTTGCCGCGCAGCGCCCGGCTGGTGAAGGTGACGTCGCCCACCCGGACGGTGTCGTCGCCGCGTTCCTCGATGAACGCCTCGCGATAGAGCGCCCTCGGCCGTGCGACGGCCGCCACGGCCCGCGCCAGATCGAGCAGGTCACGCGCGTACTCACCCTCGGGATCCATCCGCAGCCGCTTGAACAGTTCGGCCGACTCCAGCTCGAAGGGGATCTGGTCCAGCACCATCCGCACTCTCCGGTGTCCCCGCGCGGAGCTTGGACCCGCGCCGCGGGTCTCCTGCGCCCCTTGCCGGTCCAGCCGAATCGGTTACCATGCCGCGCATGAGCCCAGAGCTGGTGATCTTCGACTACGACGGCGTGCTCTGCCGCGCCGAGGCCTACACGCCCGACGCGCTGCGCGTCGGCCTCCGGCGGTTCCACGCCGCGACCGGGATCGAGCCCGCCGACCCGGACGACGAGACCCTCCTCAAGACGCTCGGCTACGCCGCCGCGCAGGCCTATCCGCGCCTCCTGCCCGAAGCCGTGCGGCACCTCTGGCCGCTCCTCCACCAGCTCACCCTCGACGCCATGGAGGAGCGCATCCGCGCTCTCGGCGCCGCCGCCTGGTACCCGGGCGCCGCACAACTCCTCGACGACCTCCTCGCGGGTGGGCGGATCCTGGTGCTGGCGAGCAACAGCAGCGAGCGCTATCAGCGCGTCCACGGCGAGGTGCACGGCCTGGCGCGCTGGTTCCGCCACCTCTACCACGCGCAGATGCCGGGGATCGCCAGCAAGGCCGACATGGTGGCGCGGGCCCTGATCGCCGAGCCCGGCGCCGACGGCGCGGTGATGGTCGGCGACCGCGCCAGCGACCGCGACGCCGCGCGGGCCCACGGGGTGCCGTTCATCGCCTGCGTCTGGGGCCACGGCAATCCCGTCGAGTGGGCGGGCGCCGCGGCGCAGGTCGCAGACTTGACCGCGCTCCGCGCCGCGCTCGGGCTCTGAGGCACCCGCGGTGACTCAAGATCCGGACTGCGCTGTCGATCCCAAGGGTATCCAGGTAGATAGCGCACGCCCATGGATGTCTTCGTGGCGAGACAGCCGATCTTCGACACCTCCTCGCGAGTGGGGGCGTACGAGCTGTTGTACCGCTCGGGCGGCCTGGCCGAGAACACCCTCGATCCGGTAGACGAGCGGGCCACGGCCAACCTGCTGGTCAACTCCTTCCTGGCCATCGGGCTGGAGAACCTGACCGGCGGGCGCCGCGCCTACATCAACTTCGACCGCGGGATGCTCCTCGCCGAGTGCGCCACCACGCTGCCGCACGAGGCGGTGGTGGTGGAGGTGCCCCATGACGTGCCGGCCGACGCGCAGGTGGTGGCGGCCTGCCGCAAGCTGAAGGAGGCCGGTTACAGTCTGGCCCTCAACGACCTGGCTGTCTACGACGCCGCGCGGGAGCCGCTCTACGAGATTGCCGACGTGGTGAAGGTCGACTTCGAGCGCGGGCACGCCCGCGCCAAGTGGACCGTGCCGGAGCGGCTCCGCCACCGCGGCCTGCGGTTCCTGGCCGAGAAGGTGGAGAGCCGCGAGGAGCACAAGCGGGCGCTCGACTGCGGCTACGATCTGTTCCAAGGCTACTTCTACGCCCGCCCGCAGGTGGTCAAGGGCAAGGCGGTGCCCGGCTTTCGGCTCAACTTCCTGCGCCTGCTCAAGGAGCTGAACCACCCGGACGGCAACTTCGACGCCGCCGAACGCGTGATCAAGTCCGACGCGGCGCTCAGCTACCAGTTCCTCAAGCTCGTCAACTCCGCGGCGTTCGTCTGGCGGCAGCGCATCACCGAGATTCGCCAGGCGCTGGTGGCGATGGGTCTCAACGAAACCCGCAAGTGGGCGTCGCTGCTCTGCCTCTCGGACATGGCCAGCGACCGGCCGCGCGAGATCGTGGTGCAGTCCATCGTCCGCGGGCAGTTCTGCGAGTCGCTGGCAGCGCCGCTCGGGCTGGCGGAGCGGCGCAGCGACCTGTTCTTCCTGGGCCTCTTCTCCCTGCTCGACGCCATCGTCGAGATGCCCTTGGCGAAGCTGCTGGAGGAACTGCCCCTGGCCGACGACGTGCGCGAGGCGGTGCTCGGGCAAGAGGGTCCACTGAGCGATCCGCTGCACCTCGTGACCGCCTTCGAGCGCGGCGACTGGATGGCCCTGCAGCAGCTCACCGCCCGGATGCGGCTGCCCAGCGAAGACGTCCTGCCGCTCTATCTGTCGGCGGTGCGCCGAGCTGACGAGATCTACGGTACCGGATAGACTCATGCGACAGCGGAGAGAACTTCAGTTCACGCTGGAGTGTCCGAGTGGAGGAGTAGGGGTGACTTTCGAGGGGTAGCCCTTGCCCCGCCGGTCCGGCTGACGGCGGGTCCAGCTCGCGCCTCGCAGCGCAAGAGGGCCAGGCATGGATATCTGCGTCGCCCGACAACCCATTCTCGACAAGAAGCGGAACCTGCACGCCTACGAGCTGCTCTACCGCTCGGCCGATCCGCCTACGGACAACCGGCCGCTGGCCGGTGACCGCGCCACCGCCACCGTAGTGGTCAACTCGTTCCTCGAGATCGGGCTCGCGAACCTGACCGGCACCCGCTCCTGCTACATCAACGTGAACCGCGAGATCCTGCTCAGCGATGCCGTCACGGCGCTGCCGCCCGAGCGGGTGGTGCTCGAAGTACTCGAGGACGTCCCCCCGGACGCCGACGTCGTGGCGGCCTGCCGGCGGCTCAAGGATGCGGGCTATACGCTGGCGCTCGACGACGTCATTGACGATGAGCGCGGCCGGCAGGAGCTGCTCGAGCTGGTCGACGTGGTGAAGGTCGACCTGATGCTCGCCAAGCCGCGTTGGAAATGGCAGCTCCCCACCGCCCTGAAGCGCCGCGGACTCAAGTTCGTGGCGGAGAAGGTCGAGACCAAGGAGGAGTTCGAGCGCTGCCTCGAGGCCGGCTACGACTGGTTCCAAGGCTACTTCTTCTGCAAACCCGAGTTGGTCCGCAGCAAGACGGTGCCCGGCTTCCGGCTCAACTACCTCCGGCTCCTCAAGGAGCTTAGCGCGCCGGACGTGGACTTCGACGCCACGGAGGCCGTGATCAAGTCCGACACGGCGCTCAGCTACCAGCTCCTCAAGCTGATCAACTCCGCCGCCTTCATCCAGCGCCGCCAGATCAGCGACGTGCACAACGCGCTGGTCACCCTCGGGGTGCGCGAGACCCGCAAGTGGGCCTCCATGCTCTGCCTGTCGGACATGGCCCGCGACCGACCCGGCGAGATCATCGTCCAGTCGCTGGTCCGCGCGCAGTTCTGCGAGGCGCTCTCGCGGCCCATCCAGCAGCCGACGCGCGCCACCGAGCTGTTCCTCATGGGCCTGCTGTCGCTGATCGACGCCATCGTCGAGCGGCCGATGGCCGAGATCATCGCCGACCTGAACCTGGCCGAGGACGTCACCTCCGCCCTCGTCCAGCGGTCGGGTCCGTTCGGCTGCGTGCTCGACCTGGTGGGTTCGTTCGAGCAGGGCGACTGGACGCTGCTTGGCGAGATCACCGCCGCGATGGGCGTGCCCGGCCCGCAGGTGCTCCCGCTCTACCTCACCGCCGTCCGCCGCGCCGACGAGGTCTACGGCCGGGGCTGACGAACCGCGCACCATGCGCCGACCCCAGCTCTTGCTCCTGCTCGCCCTGGCCGCGGCCCGGGGCGATGACTTCTGCTTCTGGCAGCTCAGCGACCTCCACGCGCCCGTGCCCGGCACCACCGAAGTGGTCGCCGAGGCCGCCGCCCACCCGAGTGTCGTGCTGTCGCCCTTCGGGCTCACCGCCCCGCCGCCCGCCTTCGCCCTCCTCACCGGCGACCTGACCGAGTTCGGACCCGGCGACGGCGCCTGGCAGACACACCATCGCCGCCTCGCGCCGCTGATGTTTCCGCTCTATCCCGTGCCAGGCAACCACGACAACACCTGGTGGCTGATCCGCCCCACCCTCGCCGCCGAGGGCCGCCGCATGCCCTATGCCTTCGACCACGGCGGCTGCCACTTCGTCTGCCTCGACTCCGCCAGCCGCCAGGACCCGCGCCCGAGCTTCGGCGTCGAGGAGCTGCGCTGGCTCCAGCAGCATCTGCGCGGCCTCGACCCGGCCACCCCGCTGTTCCTCGCCTTCCACCACCCGTTCGGCAGCGAGTGGTCCTCGCCCTACGACTACGAGCGGCTCCTCGAGCTGCTGCAGCCGTACCAGGTGGCGCTCATCCTCGTCGGCCACGGCCACAACGCGCGGCGCTTCAGGCTGGGCGACTGTGACGCGGTGATGGGCGGCAGCACGTTCGACGGCAGCGTCCGCGGCGGCGCCGGCGGCAATGCGGGGTTCGCGGTGATCGACGTCCGCGGCGGCACCCTCCGCGTCACCTACAAGCGCCGCACCGAGGAGACCGCCACGCTGGCGCTGCTCGAGAAGCCCATGCAGGCGCCGCCCTCGCTCCCTGCCGCCCGCTTCGCGGAGCCGGCCGCCGGCGCCGCGGTGCATGGCGACGAGATGGCCGTGCGGGTGAGCTGCGCTGGCGCCGCCGAGGCCAAGGGCACCATCGCGCTCAACGCCGACGACCCCGCGCCGCTGGCGCGCGAGGGCGACCTGTGGCGCGGCAGCGTCAAGCTGGCCGGCCTGCCGGCCGGGCGCTATGTGCTCCGCGCCCGCTTCGAACAGGGCGAGAGGGTGGTCCTGGCGAGCCGCGAGTTCACGCTCGAGCTGCCGGACGGGCCGCGCGCGGTGTGGCGCACGGTGCTCCCCAGCTCGGTCCGCGGCGCCCTGGCGCTCGACGCGCGGCACGTCTACGCCGCGGCGCAGGATGGCGACCTCTACGCCCTCGACCGCGCCACGGGCGCCATCCGCTGGCGCTTCGCCACGCTCGCGGAGTGCGTCGCCGGGCCGTGTGTGGACCCCTCGGGCGTCTACGTGGCCGCCACGGACGGCGTGGTCTACGCCCTCGACCCCGCCGGCGGCGAGCGCTGGCGGTACGACGGGGGCCGGCCCTTCGTGGCGCCGCCCATCCGCTACGGCGAGCTGCTGGTGGCCCCGGCGGTGGACGGCACGGTCCACGCAGTGGAGGCAGCCACGGGCCGGCTTCGCTGGCAGGTGCAGGCCGCCGACTACACCATCGAGACGGCCGTCTGCCCTGCCGGCGACCGGCTCGTGGTGGGCGCCTGGGACACCTTCGTCCGCGGGCTCGCCGCGGCCGACGGCAGGGTGCTGTGGAAGACCGTGGGCGAGGGCAGCAGCACGGGCGCGGCGGCGCGCTACTACAGCCCGGCCGACGGCGCACCGGTGGTGGTCGCCGGCAGGGCCTACGTGCCCGACCGCAAGTACAAGCTCTCCATCCTCGGCGCGAACAGCGGCGAGCGGCTCGGCGCGATGGACGAGGTGGCCGGCGTGGGGGTCAGCCAGGACGGCGCCGCGGTCTACCTCCGGCGCGCCGGGCCGCACGGCAACCGCCTGACCAAGCTGGCCGGCGATGGCAAGGAGCTGTGGACGGTGGCGGCGGCGGGCGGCTACCTGGCCGTGCCGCCCACGGAGCGCGACGGCGTGGTGGTCGTAACATCCGACACGGGGCTGCTGACAGCGCTCTCGGCCACGGACGGGGAACTCCTCTGGCGGTACCGCATCGCGCCGGGGTTCTGGGTGCCGGGCGGGGCGATCGCATCGGATGGCGTGGTCTACGCGGCGGCGTTGGACGGCAGCGTGACGGCGATCGCGGCGCGGTGAGCCGCCGGCAAACACCGGCGTTTCGCCGGTAGGGGCGACCGGCAGGTCGCCCGTCCGCGCCATCCGAGGTGGCCGGCGACGCGGGCGACCTGCCGGTCGCCCCTACCGGTTGTACCCGAACGGCTGACCCGGCAGCTCAGCGCCACAGCCCGGCCACGTCCGGGTGCAGCGACGCCGCGAAGTGCCGGGCGATGGCCCCGATCCGTGGGCCGGGGACCAGCACGTAGTTCTCGGTCACCACCACCACCCGGTGGTTGCGCACCGCCGGCAGCGTGGACAGCTCCCGCCATTCTCCGCGGAGGCGGTCGAGGGTGGCCGGGTCGGTCTTGACTTCGGGCTGCAGGTCGAGGATCACGTCCGGGGCGCGGGCGGTCAGCTCCTCGAGCGAAGGCTCCGGATAGAGCGACCCGGCGTCGGCGAAGACGTTGCGCCCGCCGGCGAGGGTCACCAGGTCGTCGAGGAAGGTGCCGCCGCCGCAGGTGGTGATCCCCGCCAGGCGCTCCTTCTGCCGGCCGACGCAGACGAGCACGCGCGTGGGCGGCCGGCCCTCCACCGCCGCGCGCACCGCCGCCAGCTCGGCCGACAGCTTGCGCCACACCGCCTCGCCGTCCGGCACGCCGAGGGTCTGGCCCAGTCCCAGGATCACCGCGTTGAGGTCGCTGAGCGTGTCCAGCCGCCGGCCCCAGTAGCGCTTGCCGGTGGTCTCGCAGAAGCTCCGCACCTTCTCGTTCTCTCCCTGCAGTACGATCAGGTCGGGGTGAAGCTGGAGCAGCAGCTCGAGGTTGGGGTTCATCGCGCCGCCGCAGTTGGGCAACTTGAGCGCTTCCGGCGGCCAGGTGGTGAAGTCGGAGATGCCCACCAGCCGCTCGCCGGCGCCCAAGGCGTAGACCAGCTCGGTGAGCGCGGGGCTGAGGCTGACCACGCGGCGCGTCTGCTCGGCGGCGCTCGGCACGCCCGCGCCGGGCCGGCCGATCACCGCCCAGCTCGCCAGGCCGAGCAGGGCCGCCGCCACCGCGGAGAGCGCCAGACGTTGGGTGGGCATGGTATCCTGGCGGGATGGTAACCCGGCGGCGGCGCACGTCAACCCCGGCGGGCCGGGGGGAGTGATAGGCGGCGCCGGGAGTCTTGTCTGCTCCTCCCCCTGCGAAGCGGGGGGAGGCGGGAGGGGGGTCCTCCGGCTACCGCGAACAGGCCGGAGACCCCCACCCCGTCCCTCCCCCGCTTCGCAGGGGAGGGGGCT
>JACPDV010000352.1 GCA_016183835.1 Armatimonadota bacterium | reverse complement strand
GCCTGAACTCCGGTCACCAGGCTGCCGCGCCCCTTCGTGGTGGCGATGCACATCGACTGGAGCGACATGCCCTGTGCGTCGAAGAGCCGGCGGACCTTGTCGCAGTCGGCCTGCGTGGACGCCGGCGTGATGTCCCCGTCGTCGGTCAGCAGCACCTCCATGCCGTCGTAGCCGCAGACCTTGACCCAGGGCAGCACGTCGGCCAGCTCGCCGCGGCCGCGCAGCACGAGATGAGTGATCCCGGTTTCCATGCGACATCTCCCGGCGCGACACCCGGCCGCGCCCGACGGCCGGCCTTCTACCACTCCAGGGCCATCGCGTCAACGGCCGCGAAGCGCCCGCAGTTGACCCGGCCCGCTCCGCGTGCCACGATGGGTTGAAGGAGCAACCGCCATGCAGATCGGCGAGTCCGCGCCCGCGTTCAGCCTGCCGAGCACCGATGGGAAGACCTGGTCGCTGGACTCCTTCGCCGGGTCCAAGGCGCTGGTCGTGGTGCAGATGTGCAATCACTGCCCCTACGTGGTGGCCTACCAGGACCGGCTCAACGACGCCGCCCGCAAGTATGCCGCCCGGGGCGTGGCGTTCGTGGGGATCAACTCCAACGACGCCGAGAAGTACCCGAGCGACAGTCTCGAGGCGATGCAGACCCGCGTGCGCGAGGCCGGGATCCCGTTCCCCTACCTGCACGACGAGAGCCAGGCCACCGCGCGCGCCCTCGGCGCCGAGCGCACGCCCGAGCTCTTCGTCTTCGACGCCGAGCGCAAACTGGTCTACCACGGCCGGCTCGACGACAACCACGACAACCCCGACGCCGTGACCCAGTGCTACCTTTGCGACGCGCTCGACGCCGTGCTCGCGGGTCAGGCTGTGCCCCTGGCCGAGACGCCGGCCGTGGGCTGCACGGTGAAGTGGAAGTAGCGGTCAGTCCACCGGCTCACCGCGACCGGGGAACCAGATGCGGCGAACGTAGCGCAGATCGTCGCGGAGGATCCGGAGCCGCTCGCCCGGCGGTCCGGTGAGTGTCGGATCGCCGAAAGTGCAGAGCCCGTCGAAGCCCAGTTCCCGGAGCCGCTCGAGCCAGGCCGCCCAGGGGGTCAGCCCGTGCGGCAGGACGGCCGCTTCCGGGGTCCAGACACAGACGTTCCCGGCGCCGACCTCGGAAGTCCAGCGATAGCCGGCGAGCACCAGCACACCCACCGCGGGGAGCGCGAGCCCGGCGAGCCACGCCCCGTGGTCGCCCGCGCGTGAGCGCGGGAGCTGGTCCGGCGCCAGGGCGGCGGACAGGCGCTCCGGCGGCAGGCCCTCGAGCGCGGCGGTCAGCCGCTCCAGCTCCTGGAACGAGGATCCGGTGTGGTTGGGCACCACCAGCGCCAAGTCGTGCTGCGCGGCCAGCTCCGCCAGCTCGGCGAGCCGCGGCGCGGGGATGGTGTCGGCGGGCCAGGGCGCGGTACGCACCGTCGCGATGCCGGCCTCGCCCGCCACGCGCAGCCACGGCGCCACCGCCGCCGCCTCGCAGCCATCCAGGGTCAGCATCTGCGCCGGCGCTTCGCTGCCGGCGAGGAGCGTCAGCGTGCGCTCGACGCCCACCCGCGAGAGACCGTGCACGGCGAGGTCGAGCCCGGCGAAGCCGAGCTCATGGGCCAGCGATGCCAACTCGGTGGGCGCCAGCTCGGGGAAGAGGGAGCTGAGGAGCAGCGGAGTCATGGAGCGGCTTCTCTCAACCGGCGTAGTGCCACGGGGTGTCCGCCATCAGCAAGGGCGGCTCGCCTACGGGCCGGCCGACGTCCACCACGTCGCAGATAAAGAGCGTGTGGTCGCCGGTGGGCAGCACGCCGGCCACGCGGCACTCCACCCACGCCACCGCCTCGGCCAGCCGCGGCACGCCCAGCCCGCCGGGCACCAGCTCACAGTCGGCCAGCCGGCCGTCCTCCACCCCGCAGGCCTGGAAGAGCGCCTGGAGGAGGCCCTGCCGGTCGCGGCGGACGAAGTTGAGCACCAGCACGCCGGAGCTCTCGATCAGCGCGTGTCCGCGGCTGCCGTTGCGCACGCCGACGGCCAGCAGCGGCGGGTCGAAGCTGCACTGGGTGAGCCAGCTCCCGGTGAAGCCGAGTACCTCGTCGCCCGTGCCGGTGAGCACGGCGTAGAGGCCGTAGGGTACCAGCCGAAGCACTTCCTTACGCGTTGCCGCGTCCATCGCGTTCTCCTCCGGGCCGGCACCCTACGGCGATCTCTGCCGAGCGGCTAGAAGATACCGGTGGCCGTGAAGGTGAGCTGGTTGCCCTCCGTCCGGTCCACCGCGTCGAACTCCTGGTGCCAGCGCAGCGACAGGATGAGCAGGTTCTGCGGCAGGAACACCGATACCTCCGGGCCGACGCCGTAGACATGGTCGAGCGCCGTGCTCGTTGCGCCGCTGCCCGTGTCCTTGCTGAGCTGCCACTGGGTGTAGCCGGTGAGGCCGAAGTCCCAGATGGCCTTCTTGCCGGCGATGGTCTTGGCGATGCCCCAGTCGGTGTGCAGGTCCATGCCGGGCTTGCGGCTGGTGAACCGCTGCCGGGTGTGGGCCTCGCCGCGGGCGAGCAGCGACAGCGACCAGGTGCGCTGCCGGTCGAGGTACCAGGTGCCGCCGAGGCTGGGCATCCCACTGCTTGCCGTGCCAGCCGAGGATCAACGGCTCAAGGCAGACGTCGCCGATGCCCCATTGCGAATCGTGGATCGCGCCCGGCCCGGGCGCGGGGATGGTCATCCTGAGGTCCGTGTTGATAGTTGGGAGGATGAGGTCACAGGCGTAGTCGGCGCCCAGGACCTTGATCTTGGAGACCCACACGAAGCGATGGGTCAAGGCGTAGACGCTCAGGTCGAACGCCGGGACGGCGCGCGCGCCGCCGGGACCGTTGAGGCGGCGCGAGTTGTAGAACACGTTGTACTGGCGGTAGTACGAGCCGGGCGGGGGCAGCGTGGCGGCGCGGATGCCCTCCACGCCGAGCGGGTACTCGTTATCCCCCCGCGCACCCACGCCGCCCCACAGAACAGCCAGCGTCGCGAGGGCGGCCAACCGCGTCACGCGAGCCCATCGTCCACCCATGTGCACATCTCCTGCATGTTGTGTCGCACCAGTCCCCAGGGTCCGGCGCGGCGACGGCGTTCGGCGCGGCCGGCCGCGCTCCTTCCTCCGGCCGCGCGGTGCGGCCCCGCGCGCAAAAAAGTTGGGTCTTGACACCGTTGTCGCTTGCGTGCTCGGATGTGGTATACTGCACCGAACCGGCGGAGGTCGCCGGTGTTAGCAGTCCGTGACGCCCACCGAGGGTTTCAAGCCGCTCGTGAGGCTCACCTGCCTGGAGAGAACCGTCCGATGAGGATCTATGTGGGCAACCTCAACTACGACACGACCGAAGACGCGCTCCGCGACCTGTTCGCACAGTACGGGGACGTTGCTGAGGTCGCGGTGATCACCGACCGGGACACCGGTCGGCCGCGTGGCTTCGCGTTTGTCACTATGCCTGACGCCAGCCAGGGCCGAGCGAGCATCGAAGCACTGAACGGCGCTGACCTCGACGGTCGCGCACTGAACGTGAACGAAGCCCGCCCGAAGGGCGACCGCGACAGCGGTGGCCCGCGCCGCAGCGGTGGCGGCGGCGGTGGCGGCGGCTACGGCGATCGCCGCCCCGGCGGCGGTGGCGGTGGCGGTGGCGGTGGCGACCGTGGCGGTCGCGGCGGCGGCCGCGAGCGGTGGTGATCTAGCACCACCAGCCATGCCTTGGAACACACCCCGAGGGCCCGGCCCCCGGGGTGTGTCTTTGCGCCTCCGCGGGCGGCAACAGGAATATTTCGGAGCACGCCGAAGAGCATCACGTGGTATACTGAGGGGAACCGGCGAAGGTCGCCGGTGTCAGCAGTCCGTGATGCCCACCGAAGCTTCCAAGCCGCTCGTGAGGCTCACCGGCTTGGAAGGAACCATCCGATGAGGATCTACGTAGGGAATCTGAGCTACGACACGACCGAGCACTCGCTCCGCGACTTGTTCGCCAAGCACGGGGACGTTGCCGAGGTCGCGTTGATCACCGACCGGGACACGGGTCGGCCGCGTGGCTTTGCGTTCGTCACGATGCCAGACAGCAGCCAGGGCCGAGCGAGCATCGATGCGCTCAACGGCGCTGACCTCGACGGTCGTGCACTGAACGTGAACGAAGCCCGCCCGAAGGGCGACCGCGACAGCGGCGGCGGCGACCGTGGCGGCCGCGGTGGCGGCGGTCGCGACCGGTGGTGATCTGACACCACCAGCCGTGCCTTGAAACACACCCCGCCGGCCCCGCCGGCGGGGTGTGTCGTGTTCAGTGCACGCTCAGCGCCCGGCGCGTGTGAACGGCCGGGCAGCCGGCCTTGAGGCTTGCCCTGCGTCGCGGAGTTGCTCGCCCGTCGGCTCCAGGGCCGCCGCTTCGCATGCGGTCAGTGTTCTACCCGACGCAACAGGAACGCCCCGAGCACCCCGAAGATCAGCACATGCAGCCAGGCCGCCAGGCCCGGCGACATCCACGCCTGCGGCCCGCTGAGGGCGATCGCCTTGGCCCAGTTGATGGTGCCGTTGCAGAAGAAGATCACGATCACGGTGATCAGCACGCCGGTGAACGGGTGCCGCTCGGGCGCCGCGAAGGGCAGGCTGAGCGGGCCGGCGAGGAGTGCGAAGATCAGGCAGGTGAGCGGCAGCGAGAGCTTGGTGTGGAGGAAGTAGCGCAGCCGCTGGCTGTTGGCGCTGTCGCCGGCCTCGGCCAGCAGGTCGACGCGGCGGCGGAGGTCGCGAAAGGTGAGCTGCTCGGGGTTCTTGTCCTCGTCCCACATCTCCACGATGTCGTCGGCGAACTGCACGGGCACGCGGTCCTCGCGCGCCACCTTGGCCAGCCGCGCCCGCTCGTCGAACCAACTGTGCCGCACGTCGTGCAGCACCCACTGCCGCCCCTCGCGATGCGCCTCCGTGGCACACAACGCCTCGAACGGCCGGCCGTTGCGGAGGCGGTAGATCAGCACGAAGTGGAGCACATTGGCACGCAGGTCCACCTTGCCCACGTGGCAGAAGCTCTGCTCGCCGCTGCGGAAGGCGGTGCTGTCCTTGATGGTCTGGCCGGTCATCTGCATGATCCGCTGGAGGAACACCTCGTTGGCGCGCAGCGCGGCGGTGGGCGCGAGGAACTCATCGTTCAGCAGGGCGAGTAAACTGACCAGCAGGCCGGCGAGGTAGAAGGGGAGGAAGAGCCGGCGCACGCTCATGCCGCCGAGGCGCAAGGCGAGGAGCTCGCGGTCGCGGCCGAGGCGGACGGTGAGGAGCGAGGTGGCGAGCATGCAGCCCACCGGCAGGGCCACGGTCAGCACCACGGGCAGACGCCAGGCGAGCCACTTGAGGGTGACCTGCCAGGGCGGGTGGAGGGAGAAGATCGCGCCGCTGGACTTGATGATGGTGTTGACCAGGATCACGGCCACGAAAACGAGCGTGCCCGCGACGAAGGGCGCGATCCATTCGCGGAGAATGTAGCGGTCGACGAGCTTCAAGGCAGACGTCCCGGCCGCGCCGCGCGAACCATCGCGCCCGAGGGGCGTCCAAGAGCCCGGGGTGCGGCCAACGGAGGCGAGGCGATGCCACATCGAGTTCGGCGGTGGATGGGGATCCTCCTTGCCTGTTTCGGCGGCCTTGCCGCCGCCCAGGCGCCGCCCGACCCGACGGCCGTCCGCCGGGACGCCGCGATCCTCGAAAACCTGGTGGCCCTGGCGCTCGACCAGGCGCAGGCCAAGAGCATCCTCGAGGCGGCGCCCGCGGCCTTCGCCGAGGCCGAGAAGATCGAGGCCGCGCGGCGCAAGTACTACCTCGAAACGCGCGAGGCGTCGGTCGCCATCGAATGGGCCATGATCCGCGGCGAGCCGCTCGACCCCGCTCAGTTTGACGCCCTCGACGCCGCGACGGCCAGGCTGGCGCGGGCCACCGACCGGTCGGAAAAGAGCATCGACCTGGCGGTCCAGAAGATCACCGCCCGCCGCGTTCGCCCAGGAACGGGTGCAGCGTGCCGCGGCGATCGTGCAGCTCGGCTGGCGCGACCAGCCGCCGGAGCAGTTGCGGGGCCTCACCACGCAGCTCCTGGGGATCTATGACCAGGTCCGGCGCATGTCGGCGCCGCAGTTCGTGGAGTACCGGCGGCGGCTCGACGAGACGCTCAGCAAAACACTCTTCCCACCTCAGACCGAGCCCGTGAGGCGGTTTGTGATGGCCGAGTTCGAGTGGCGCCGGTTCTGGCAGGACCGCCACGTCGCCGAGCTGTTGGCCAAGCTCGTGCCCGCCCTGCCGCAGGGAGACGCCCGATGAGGCACCTGGCCCTCGTGCTGCTCTTCGTCTGCATCGCCGCTGCGCAAGAGGCGCAGCGGCCGCCGAGTGCCCCGCCCACCGAGGAGCAGATCCTCCACGCCAGCCGCACCGCCGAGCGCGACATGCAGGCTCTGCAGGTCTACGACGCGGTCGGGCTCAATGCCGACGAGGCGCTGCGCGTGCTCACCCTCGTCCGCGACTACGAACCCAAGGGTCGCGAGTTCGACGCCCGCCGGGCCCGGCTGATCCAGGGCGCCGCGGCCGACTTGAAGGCCAAGCAGGACGCCCTGCTCCGCAACCGGTGGCCGGATGCCGCCGTGCGCCTGCGCCTGAGTGTGCTCGATGCCAACCTGGCGCAGGTCGACCAGGACCGCCAGGACGCCGGCACCAAGCTCGCCGCCGACGCGCGGGCCGTCTTGTCGCCCGAACACCAGCGCAATGTGCTCGACCCGGGGCAGACCCCGCCGCCGCTGACTGCGGACGAGGCCAACCAGCGCCGCCGCGCGGAGGCGGAGCGGGAGCAAGCGATCTTTGTGGCCTACGTGCGGCTGATCACCGAGGGCCGCCGCGAGCGCGATCCGCGGCGTTTCGAGGCGCTCGCGCCGGGCGCCTGCTCGCAGACCGCCGTGGCGTTCACCGGGCTCCCCTCCAACGATCCCTCCGTGGTCGAGCTGACGCGCTTCCTCGTCGGCCGGCTGACGTATGCCTTCCAGCTCCGCCCCGCCGAGCTGCGCACCGAGGGCAACCTCGCCGCGATCCAGATGGCCCAGGCGACGATGTACGTGATCGGCCAGACCGCCACCGGCGGCGGGATGCGGCAAGGGGTCGTGAGCGCCGAAGCCTGGGAGGCTGCGTTGACCTACAGCCGGGCGGCCGAGCTCCTGCTCCAGCTCGCGCAGTTCCGCGTCAACCCGCTCGCCAATCGGTAGGGGCCGGGTTTCCCCGCCCGCTCAAGCCCAGCGGATCAAGCCCAGGGAGACCGGGTTCGGCACGTGTTCGTGGCGCGGCAGCACCCGCACGGCGAAGCCCTGCCGGCCCGACACCGCGCACGCCACCTCGCCCACGAACGAGGCCACACCCGACGTCACGCCTTCGCACGCCAGGTCCAACGTCGCGGCGTCCACGATCTCGTCGCGGGCGTCGACCTGGCCGTGCCAGACCTGCACCAGCACGTCCTCTGGGGCGAGCTTGCCCAGCTTCACCATCGCCTTGACGCGGAAGCGGTCGCCCACGGTGAGATTCGGCTGGCCATCGCAGATCGCGCTCACCACCTGCACATCGGGCCAGGCCGCGCGGACGCGTGCCTTCCACTCCGCCAGCGCGAGCGCCGCCTTCCGCTCGTCCTGGTTCAGCCCGTTGAACTGCACGGCGCTGGGGAGGTAGAACCGCCGGGTGTACTCCAGCACCATGCGGTTGGTGTTGAACACCGGCGCCAGGGTGCGCAGGGAGCTCTTGACCCGCTCCACCCACCCGCGCGGGATGCCGTCCTGCCCGCGCTCGTAGAAGAGTGGGGCGATCTCGCGCTCGAGCAGGTCGTAGAGCGCGCGGCCCTCCACTTCGTTCTGGTAGTCCACGTCGTCGTAGCTCTCGCCGCGGCCGATGCTCCAGCCGTTGGTGCCGTTGTAGCCCTCGGGCCACCAGCCGTCGGGCACGCTGCAGTTGAGCGCGCCGTTGACCATCGCCTTCATTCCGCTGGTGCCGCTGGCCTCGAGCGGGCGGAGCGGCGTGTTGAGCCACACGTCCACGCCCTGTACCAGGTAGCGCGCGACTTGCTGGTCGTAGTCTTCCAGGAACGCCATGCGGAGCCGGAGATCCTCGCGCCGGGCGGCGCGGACGAGCGTGCGGATCAGCTCCTTGCCGGCGTTGTCGGCGGGATGCGCCTTGCCGGCGAAAATGATCTGCACCGGCCGGTCGGCGGCGTTGAGGATGCCCGAGAGGTGCTCCATGTCGTGGAGCAGGAGCGTGGCGCGCTTGTAGGTGGCGAAGCGGCGGGCGAAGCCGATGGTCAGCACCTTGGGGTCGAGCGCCTCGCCGGCGGCCCGGATCTGGCGGGTGGGCGCGCCGACGCGCTCGAGCTGCGCCCGCAGCCGTCCGCGGGCAAAGGCCACCAGCCGCTCGCGGCGCCGCTCGTGGGTGCGCCACAGCTCCTCATCGGGCATCTGCTCCATCCGCTCCCACACGGCGCGGTCCATCGGGTCGTCGGCCCAGCGCGGGCCGAGGGAGCGGTCGTACAGCTCGGCCATGTCGCCGCTGACCCAGCTCCGCGCGTGGATGCCGTTGGTGATGTGCGCGATGGGCACCTCTTCCACCGGCACCGAGGGCCACACGTTGACCCACATCTTCCGCGACACCTCGCCGTGAAGCTGGCTCACCCCGTTGGCGCCCGACGCCAGCCGTAGCGCCAGCACCGTCATGCAGAACGGCTCCACCTGGTCCCCCGGCCGCTCGCGGCCCAGATCCATGAACTCCGCGAACGCCAGCCCCAGCTCCTTGGCATAGGCAGTGAAGTACTCAGTCATCAGCTCCAAGTCGAAGCGGTCGTGCCCGGCCGGCACTGGCGTGTGCGTGGTGAAGACGTTGCCCGCCACGGTGGCTTCGCGCGCCTGCGCGAAGGACAGGTTGTGCTCTGTCATCGCCAGGCGGATCCGCTCGAGCGCGAGGAACGCCGCGTGGCCCTCGTTCATGTGGCAGACGCTCGGCCGCTGGCCCAGCTTGTCGAGCGCCCGCAGCCCGCCGATGCCGAGCACAATCTCCTGCCGCAGCCGGGTCTCGCCGTTTCCGCCGTAGAGCTGGTCGGTGATGTCACGCAGCGGGCCCGCCGGGTTCTCCGGGATGTTGGTGTCCAGCGCGAACACCGGCACGCGGCCAACCTGGATCTTCCACACGCGGGCGCGCACCGGACCTTCCGGAAACGCTACCTCCACCACCACCGGCTGCCCATCCTCGCCGTGACACGGCTCCACCGGGAGGGTCGAGAAGTCGTTCTCCGGATACTGCTCCTGCTGCCACCCGTCACTGTTGAGGAACTGCCTGAAGTAGCCCTGCTGGTAGAGCAGCCCCACGCCGGCGAGCGGCACGCCGAGGTCGCTGGCGGACTTGATGTGGTCGCCGGCGAGCATGCCGAGCCCGCCCGAGTAGATCGGCAGGCACTCGGTGAGCCCGAACTCGGCGGAGAAGTAGGCCACGCGCAAGTCCTGCGCCTCGCAGCCGCGCCGCACGTAGCCGTCGCCCGCGACGTAGCTCTCCAGTCGCTCGGTGGCGCGCCGCATCTGCGCCAGGAAGCCCTCGTCCTGGGCGAGGTGCGCGAGCCGCTGCTGCCGCACCTCGCCGAGCATGCGCACCGGATTGTGACCGGTGGCCTCCCACAGGTCGCGGTCGACGCGCCGGAAGAGGTCGATCACCTCGGTGTGCCAGCACCAGAAGAGGTTGTAGGCCAGGGCGCGGAGCGGCTGCAGCGCCTCCGGCAGGGCCGGGGTGACGTGGTACGTCTGAAGCGGCTTCATGGGGCAGTGTTCCAGGCTATGGGGTCAAGGTGAGCGGGTGCTCCGACAACAGCATACAGCCATCGGCGGTGATGAGGAAAGTGTTCTCCACCCGCACGCCGGCGCGCAGCGCGTCGGTGTAGGCACCCGGCTCCACGGACACCACGTCGCCCTCCTGGAGCACGCCTTCACGGTCGCGGTTGAGGTCGGGCGCGGTGTGGGCGCGCAGCCCCACCCCGTGGCCGGCGTGGTGGATCAGCCCGGCGTCGGCCAGGTGCGGGTGCTCGCGAATGCGCGCATCCATCCAGGCCCACAGCTCCGTACCGCGTACACCGGGCTTCAGTCTGCCGGGCACTTCCTCCAGGATCCCCACCAAGTGGGCGTACACGGACCGTTGCAGGTCGCTGGGCGGCCCCACCGCGTACGTGCGGCAAAGGTCGGACCAGTAGCCGCCGACCACGCTCCAGGCGTCCACGATGTACAGCTCACCCGCCTCACAAGTCCGGTTGCGCGCCGGCCCGCCGAGGCTGGCGGCCTGGTAGTCGCCGTTGTGAAAGACGAACTCGCCGGCGGCCAGCAGCGCCGCGCGCTGCCCGGCGGCCAGCACCTCCAGCTCGTTGACTCCCGCGGCGATGACCCGCTCCGCGGCGGTGTAGGCGGCCAGCGAGCTGCCGATGCTGGCGCGGAGGCAGTCCAGCTCGTCGGGGTCTTTGGCCCGTTGCAGGGCGAGCAGGTCCAGGTCGAGGGCGTACCACGTGTCGGGCCGGAGCGCTGCGGAGAGCTCCACCGCCAGCCAGTGCGGCAGACTCTCGGCCTGGAACCCGACCGCGGCCAAGCGACGCGATGGGAGCACGCGCGCCGCCAGGGCCGCCAGCGCGAGGCCGTTGTCGAGGTTGCGCGTGTAGCCCACGTGCCACGGGTAGGGGTCGACCCGCATGGGGAGGAGCGGCTCGGAGCCATCGTGGCAGAGCAGCCGCGCGGAGCCGTCCGCCGTCACCACCCCCAACGCCGGGAAGTCGTCCGCGCCCGGCAGCGGCAGGCCGAAGAGCCACAACAGATCGCGCGCATCACTGATCAGGCAGCCGTCCAGGTCCGCCTCGGCCAGCAGCCCCCGGAGGCGCTCCACGCGCCCGGCGCAGCCCTCTTTGGTCAGCATCACGCCACACCTCCGCACGTCACCCGTTGTCCCTCGACGCTCCCTCTCCTGCCTGCTATACTCCGGCCATGGCCACCACCGACCCGCCGGTCCGCCCCCCGCGCGGACGCGGGTGCCTCACGCTCGGCCTCACCCTCACCTGTCTCTTCGTCTACACCCTCGTCGTGGCCTACGACATGCGCTGCTGGACCGTCTTCCAGAGCGCCTGGCACTACTGGCGGTTCCCCGTGGATCCGGGCGTCGCCCCGCTGCTGCCCGACGCCCCGGGCGACGTGACGAAGCTCGAAGACTACGTCGACCGGCGCCTCCCGTGGGCGCGCGACGCCGACGTGTTTGGCCTGCCGTGGTACTTCCCCACCCCGCGCGAGGCGGTCGGCTACGGCCGGGGCGACTGCGAGGCGCAGGCGGTGGTCCTGGCCTCCATCCTCGCGGCGCGCGGTGTGCCCTATGCCTTCCGCGCCTCGTTCTCCCACCTCTGGGTGGACTACCCGGGGAAGCCGCCGGTGGCCGGCGAGCTGCCTGCTGAAGCCATGATGCTCAACGTCGAGGGCCACTACCGCTTCCACTGGCCCGAGCTGCCCGAACTGGCCGAGCACCTGCGCAACCAGAAGTACCTGCTCTGGGACGGCCTGGCGCCCCCGCGCAAGGTGCTGCTCCTGCTCGGCTGGCCGAGCATCGCGATGGGCCTGCCGCTGCGGCGGCGGAGGAGAGCTGCCCATGTCAACGCGTGTTGAGCGGATCGGCACCCGGCGGGTGCACGATGGACGGGTGCTGCGGCTGGACGTGGACCTGGTCCGCCTGCCGGGCGGAGGCGAGTCGGTGCGCGAAGTGATCCGGCATCATGGCGCTGTGGTGATCGTCCCGCTGCGCGACGACGGGCAGGTGGTGATGGTCCGCCAGTTCCGCTACGCCGCCGGCGAGGAGCTGCTCGAGCTGCCCGCCGGCACGCTCGGCCCCGGCGAGGAGCCGCTCGCCTGCGCCAAGCGCGAGCTGGCGGAGGAGACCGGCCATGCCGCGCGCGAGTGGCGGCTGCTGGCCTCGTTCTTCAGTTCGCCCGGTTTCTGCGACGAGCTGCTCCACTGCTACCTGGCCGAGGGCGCCGCGCCCGGCGCCACGGGTCACCAGGACGAGGACGAGGACTGCAAGCCGGTGCTCCTGCCGCTGGCAGAGGCCCGGGCGATGGCCCGGCGCGGCGAGCTGCACGACGCCAAGACCATCGCCGGGCTGCTGCTGCTGGACTGATCAGCCGACGTTGGCCGTCTTCACGAGCTGCCAGGCGAGGCGCACGTCTTTGGCGGCCTCGGAGGCCGGGGAGACGGTGGGCGCCTCGCCGCGCACCGCCGCCACGAAGGCCTGCGCCTGCCGCCCCATCGCCCACACCGGCTCGATGTAGGGCCGCTCGGTCCGCGGCGGGCCGCCGGCGTACACCACTTCCACCTCGGCCGCCTGCTGCCTGGCCAGCGGGGCCGGCAGCTTGACCCGCACCTGCACCTCGCGGAAGCTGATCTCGACCCCCTCTTCCCACCCGGCGGTGCGGAACTGGTGGAACTCCATCAGCCCGCGCGACCCGCTCGCCGTCTGCACCGCCACCACGTCGCCGCCGGACCAGTTGTCGTGGTAGGCCACTGTGTAGTCCTCGCCCATCAGGCAGCGCAAGAGGTTGGTCTGGTGGCTGTAGTAGTTGAGCCAGGAGTTGACCCACTGCCACTCCGCCTGGCTGGCGCGCGGCTGCGGCGGCTCCGGGTCGGTATCGTACGGCGGCACCGGCTCGGCGCTGGTGAGGTGGTCTTCGATGTGCCAGGTCCAGTCGCCGTGGCCGCACCAGATGCGCACGAGCTGCAGCGGCCCGGCGTCGCCCGAGGCGCGCAGCTCGTCCACGATCCGCTTGGCCGCCTGCACGCCGTGGTCGAAACGCTTCATGTAGCAGACCTGGTAGATCTTCCCGGTCCGCTCGACGGCGTCGAGGATCCCGTCCGCCGCGGGCTCGGTGACGCACATCGACTTCTCGGTGGCGACGTGCTTGCCCGATTCCATCAGCTCGCGCACCACGCCGTAGTGGAGCGGGAACCACATGATGGCCACCACGGCATCGATGTCGTCGCGTGCCGCCAGCTCACGGTGGTGCGCGACGACTTCGCGCACGCCGTACTTGCGGGCGACCGCTTTGGCCAGTTCCTGCCGGCCCTCGGCGATGGCCACGAGCTCCACCCCGGGAAGCCCCACGTAGTTCGCCAGGTGGGCTTGCTGCCCCATCTTGCCGCAACCCACGAACCCCAGCCGCACCGTCTCCGCCATGCGTCGTCTCCCAGCCTGCGTTTCCCCGGACCTCACGGCCCTCCTCGTGCCCTGTCAGTCCATCGGCGTCACCGGCCCGCGCAGGACCGACTCGAACTCCGCGGGATCCACGCCGATCAGCCGCAGGACCGCCGGCCACCGTTCGCGCTGGTTCTCGTGGATCAGCACCGGGCGGAAGCCCAGGCGGAGATAGGTCAGCACCGCAGCGAGGCGGAAGTCGTCGGTGTGCAGGTAGCAGTCGCCGAAACCCTCCTCGGCCAGCCGGTGAAGCGCCGCCAGGCTGACCGCGTAGCCCAGCTTCTGTCCGGCGTGCGCGGGCCGGGTGCCCACCATGTGAAGGTAGCCCACCGGGTGTCCGAAGGGCGAGCGCACCCAGGCCGAGGCCGTGGCCACCGGCTCCTCGCCGTGCACGACGAACAGCACCCGCTCGGGCCGGAACGCCGAGTCCTGCCGCATCCGCGGGTCGAACGACTGCGGCGGATCCGCGCGGTTGAACGACTCGTTGATGATCCGGACCCAGTCCGCGCCTTCGCCCCGGCGCAGCGAGCGCACGGCGTAGCCCGGCGGCAGCGCCACGGGCGGCAGGTCCGCCAGCGCGGCCCGGTGCATCATCAGTTGGGGCGCCATCGGGCTCTCCACTCCGGCGGGTCAGGCACCGGGATCCGGCGCGCCGAGGAAGCCCTCCTCGTAGTAGACGGGCTTGTAGTCGTGCTCACCGAGCCACTCCACCGCCTCGACCACGCGCTGCTCCGCATCGGGCATGTAGTTGGGCAGGAAGTCGCAGAAGTACTGCTCGTGGATCATCACCTCCATCAGCTCGCGCCGATGCGGGTTGGCGAAGACGCTGTCCAGTTGCGGTCTGATCCCGGTCACCGGATGCGAGTTGCAGACGATGTCGTGCTTGATGAACCAGAGGTCCCCGCGGTGGCACTTCCAGGCATCGCGCGCGGCCAGGTGGGCGCACTCCTCCGCGCTGAGGTAGTAGCCCACCAAGGGCTCGCCGCACCCCGGCGGGGCATAGCGGTCGACGAAGAAGTAGCCCGCCAGGCCGACGATTCCGCGCTCCCTGAGCGCTCGGCAGCCATCGAACGTGGCCTCGCCCCAGTGCACCGTGGTGTAGGGCGAGAGTGAGGCCGGCCCCGCGAAGCGGAGGATCTCGTTGGTGACCCGGTCGAAGTCGTGCGCGAGCACCTCGTAGGGCGCGCCGAGGTAGGGCTTGTCGGGCTTGTCCTGCTCGGCGTGGAAGGTCAGCCGCAGCCAGTCGGCGTTATCCTTCCATTCACCCCGGAACCGGTCCGGGAACTGTGGCAGGTCGAACCCGCCCGGGTCGCACCAGTAGATGTTGTGCTGCACCCGGACGCCATACTGGTCGTGCATCCGCCGCCAGAAGGCCAGGTAGGGGTTGTCGAACAGGCTCCGGTAGGTGTCGGCGTGTTCGGCGATATCGCGCAGAAACTGGATGTTGTCGTCGGTGCTGAAGCGGTAGCGCCGGCAGGCGTGGCGGTCCCAGTAGACGCGGATGCGGTGGCCGTCGTGATCGCCGCCAACGGCCAGGATGTCGGTGTAGAACTGCGTTAGCGGGAGGTCGACGGCGAAGCGCCCGCCGTCGACGTTGATGGTGACGCCGTTGACCACCACCTGGCTCTGCGGGGGGGCGACGCCGGCGACGGTGATGGTCAGCCGGTCGTCGGTCTGCACGCCGTCGTGGAAGTTGAGCACGTCGCCGTCGCGGGGCGAGGTGATGCGCAGGTCGGCCATGCGTCTCTCCGGCAGGACGGGCGGGGATACGGCGCGGAGGCGCGGGCACCTCCCGAAGAGACCAAAGGCCACCGGCCGGACCTTCCGCACACGGTCAGGGGCACGTGGATTTCAGCGCGAGCGGTCGGGCCGGGCCGGCGGCCTGGTGGGACGGGTGAGTGCAACCGATTGTCCAGCGACGGCACCGAATCCGCCGCCGGAATCGTCGACTCGCCTGCGGAGCGGGCTGCCCCGCGGGATGTTGAGGATGTGTGTCGGACGCGCCTGAGAATCGGTGGCACGCGGCCGATGGAAGTGACACAGTTGGGTCACCGGCAAGGCCGGGCACATTGACAAGCTTGCCTCCCGAAGGCGACGAGGCGGACCGGGGCACCGGACCAGGATGGGTGACCTTAACCCGCTCGGGTGGTCACATTACGTCGACACGACGCCAGGACCGGACGCAGCCGGAGCCGGCCGGGAGCCCGCCGGGAGTTAGGGAACGTGCGCGAAAGGAGCGAGCGGATGACCGTCGTACTTTGGCGCGTGCTGACCGGGAGAAAACCGCCGGATTGAACGGCGGGGCGAGCTTCCCCTAGAGCTCGTCCCGCGCAGCCTAGCGTTCCTGAACTGTCACAGGGGGGATGGAGCCTCGCGGCCAACTGCGGGGCTCCATCGGTTTGGGCGCCTACCCGATGCTCTGGTTGAGCTGGAAGATGGGCATCAGCATGGCGAACACCACGAACCCCACGATGCCGCCCATGACGAGGATGATCAGCGGCTCCACCAGTGCCACGAGGCCCTTCAGCGCGTTGTTCACCTCGACGTCGAAGGCGTCCGCCACCGTACTCAGCGCGCCCTCCACGTCGCCGGTCTCCTCGCCCACCAGCATCATCTGCGACAGCAGCCCGGGAAACTGACCCGAGGCGCGCGTGCGCAGCCCCAGGCTCTCGCCCTCGCGCACGCCCGCGCGGATCTCGCGGAGCGACTCCGCCAGCGCCGCATTGTCCACCACGCCTTCGAGGATCTCCAGCGCGTCGAGGATCGACACCCCGCCGTGCAGCAGCGTGGACAACGTGCGCGCCAGCCGGGCGGTGGCCGCCCGCTGGTAGAGCCGTCCGAGCAACGGCCAGTGCAGCCTCCAGCGGTCCCACGTGAGCCGTCCCCGCGGGCTGGCCAGCCACTGCCGCTTGGCCCACGAGACGAGGAACACGCCCAGGATGATGACCCACCACTCGTGCGTGAAGAACTTCGACACGGCGAGGACGATCTGGGTCGGCACCGGCAGCGCTCGGCCGAACTCGGCGAACAGCGACTGGAACCGCGGGATCAGGAAGGTGACCAGGAACGTGACGATCCCGGTGCCGACCACCATCAGCAGGATCGGGTACGTGAGGGCGGCCCGGATCTGCGCGCGGCGCTCGAGGTCCTGCTCCTGGAAATCGGCCAGGCGCGAGAGGACGGTGGGCAGCTCGCCGCTGCTCTCGCCGGCGCGGACGAGGCTGAGGTAGAGGTTGTTGAACACGCGCGGGTGCTTGGCCAGCGCCTCGTGGAGGCTCTCGCCCTCGGCCACCTCCTGGCGCACCTTCTGGAGCAGCGCGTAGAGCCGAGCGTTCTCAGTGTTGTCGATCAGCGCGTCGAGGGTGCGCATCATCGGCAGCCCGCCCTTGACGAGGTTGGCGAGCTGCCGGGTGAAGAGCGTCAGGTCGGCGGCGCGGACGCGCCCGCCGCGGCGCCGGATGCCGCTGTCGTCGGCGGTCTCGGCGCCGCCGCCGCCGGACTGCGCGCGAACTCCGAGGGGGTGCAGCCCGCGCTCACGGACCTGGCCCAGTGCGGCTTGCTCGTCGCCGGCGTTGAGCACGCCGCTCACTTCGGCGCCGCTGGAGTCGATGGCGCTGTAGGTGTAGACCGGCAAACTGCTACCTCAGGCACGGACCGGCCGCGGAGCCGGGGACCCCGCGGCCGTGCCCAATCCGCTGCAAACGACGTGTCAGCGCGGGTTTTGTTCAACCGCGGCGCCGAGCAGCCCGAGCAGCCGGCGGCTGCTGTCCTGCGCGGCCTCCTCCTGCCAGGAGGACGGATCGGTGAACCAGGGCCGCTCGAAGGCCAGGGTCTCGCGGGCCAGCTTGGCCGCCAGGTCGCGCTTCCCGTTGCGGAAGTAGGCCCAGGCGAGGGTGTCCACATTGCACGGGTTCCGGTCCTCGGCCACGCTCATCAGCGCCAGATCGAGGGCCTGGTGCGCCCGGCGGTTGACCTGCGTGTAGTGCCACGCCAGGTTGTTGCGGAGGATCCCGCCGCCGAGCAGCTTGTCAGCCTCCTTGGCGTACCACTCGCAGCGGTTGTAGTTGCCGTTGACCACCAGCCAGTCGTTGAGGTCGAACAGGGCGGCTTCGTCTTCCGGCGTGAGCACGCCCAGCTTCCGGTAGAGTGCCACCGCCTCCTCGGCCTTGCCGCGGTGGCAGAGGAGCCGCGCGCGGGCGTGGTCACCCAGCCGCGAGGCCGACTCCTCCGCCGGGGAGCCGGGCGTGACGAAGCGCAGCATGAGCGGCGCGGCGGGCCGCCGCCAGAACCCGTCATGGATGTCCCTGGCCCAGCGCCCGAGCGCCGGTGCGACGCCCGGCTCCGAGCCGGCGTAGGCACCCAGGCCGTCGGACCCGACGGGCAAGAGGATGGCCAGGACCGCGAACACCGCCGCCGCCAGCCCCGGAGCCATCAGCCACAGCTTGGTGGGAAAACGCGATCTCATCCTTGCTCTCCGCGCTAGTCCGCGTGCCGGGCATCCTCGCTGCCGGCCACTCCCAGCGCCACCTCGTCCTCGTGCGTCACGCGCGTGATCTCTTCGACACTGGTGATACCCTCCAGGACTTTCTGCCAACCCTCTTCCCGCAGGGTCACCAGCCCCCGGCTCTGCGCGGCTTCCTTGATCTCGGAAGACGAACTGCGCCGGAGGATCAGTTCCGTGATCGTCTCATCGATGACCAGTAGTTCGAACAATCCGACCCGTCCCAGGTACCCGGTGCTGCGACATGCCTCGCAGCCGCGGGCCCGGTACAGCTCCACGCCTTGGAGCCACTCCCGCAGCGAGCCCAGCTCCGACAGCTCGGCTTCGTTCGGCACGTACGGCTCTTTGCACTGCGGGCACAGCCGCCTCACCAGCCGCTGTGCCAACACCCCTTCCAGGCTGCTCGCCGCGAGGAACGGCTCGATCCCCATGTCGAGCAGCCGCGCCACCGCCGACGCACTGTCGTTCGTGTGCAGCGTCGAGAACACCAGATGCCCCGTCAGCGCCGCATGAATCGCGATGTCCGCGGTCTCGTGGTCGCGGATCTCGCCGACCATGATGACATCCGGGTCCTGTCTCAGTATATGGCGCAAACCCTCGGCGAAGGACAGCCCAATCTTCGGCCGCACCTGAATCTGGTTCACCCCCGCGACCTGGTACTCCACCGGATCCTCGATGGTGATCACCTTCCGCTGCGGCGAGGAGACCTTCTGCAGCGCCGCATAGAGCGTGGTGGTCTTCCCGGAACCGGTCGGCCCGGTGCTGAGGATGATCCCGTAGGGCGTCTTGATGAGCTGCTCGAAGCGTTTCTGCGTCGAAGGCGGGAAGCCCAGCGTTTCCAGCCCGCGCAGCCCGGTCTGCCGGTCCAGGAGCCGGAGGACCACGCTCT
>JACPDV010000333.1 GCA_016183835.1 Armatimonadota bacterium | reverse complement strand
GCGGTCTTCTCGGCCTGCGCCTCGGCCATGGCGCGGATCTGCGCGGCCTCCTGCAGCGAGCGCTGGTACTCGGCCTTGCCCTGGTTGCCGATCACCGTGATGTTCAGCTCCGACTCGGTCATGCGGGTCTGCATCTCGGCGCGCGCCTCGGCCTCGCGCAGCTCGCGCTCCTTGTTGGCGGCGAGCTGCTGCCGGTCGTAGGTCTCCACCTGCTCCACGGCGAGCTGCCGCGAGCGGAGCTGGGTCAGGATGGTCTCGATTTGCGTGTCGCCCGCGGGCGAGGCCGGCGTGCCGATCAGCACCTCCTCGAGCTCCAGGTTGTAATGGGCGAACTTGGCCCGCATCTCCTCGCCCGCCGCCTGCTGAATCACGCTGCGCTCCTGGAGGAGCTGGATCAACGTGCGCGTCTGGGCGATGTTCTTGAAGTAGGCCGAGACCATCGGGTCGAGGGTCTGCTCCACGAGCCGCTTGATGTCGCCGAAACGCTGGATCACCAGCGGCGCCTTCTGGTAGTCGATGTGCACCACCACCGAGAGCGGCAGCGACGGCTCGAACGCGTCCTTGGTGATCAGCGAGACCTCGGTCAGGTTCTCGTCGAAGCGATGCGCACCCACTTCGGTGCGGATCCACTTCAGGATGATGTTGGTCGTGGGCACGGCCACGACCTTGCCGGCGTACGTGTTGAACGCGTACTTGCCGGGCAGGAGCGCCTCGTCCCACACGCCGCGCTTGTCCCGCTCCACCAACTCGCCGTGGCGGTACTCACTGCCCGACAGGTCCACGCCGGTCTCGCCGGTGTAGGACACCACCACGCCCACGTTGCCGACCTCGATCACCGTCTTGGGGATGGTCTCGACGGTGGCGAAGAGCCGGTTGATGTAGTAAGTGCCCTCCACCAGCACCTGCAACTGGCGGCCGCGAAAGCCGCCGGCAGCGAGGAACTTGTCGGGATCCTGGAAGTTGTTGTGGTAGGTTTCGGGGTGCTTGTCGTCGTCGCCCACGGTGGGGGCGATCAGCTCGCCCTGCGGCAGCGACGGCCCGTCGTGCACCGTGACGACGCCGACCAGGTCGTCGGTATCCTTGAGGACGATCGGCGTGAAGCCGTGGCGCTCCGCGATGTTGGCCTGCATCTTCTGGATTTCCGCGGCGTCGTCGCGGCTGACCGGCAGGCTGTAGATCCGGCCTTCGGTGATCACGGCGAACTGGTAGAGGTTGATGGCGTAGGTGCCTGGCATCAGAACCCGGCTCTGCATCCCGCTTCCACCGCCGAGTTGCAGGAACCTGACCGCGTCGTCGAATTCCGCCACCTTGTCATTGCGCGCCAGCGTCTGCGTGGGTTCGGGATGTTTGCCGTCCCGCGCGTAGACGTAGCCGATCTTCCCCTGTGGAATCGTCACCAGGGGCTGCTTGTGGACCGCGTAGCAGATCGGCGTCAGGTAGTGCAGCCCACCGCGCAGCACGGCCGGCTGGAAACCTGCTTCGCCCCGGAGGGCGAGCACGCCGGACTTGACCGAGCCGTGCCCCATGCCGAAACGTTTCTCCACGATGCCGACCTGCGTGTTGGGGATGAACCGGATCCCCGAGATCAGGATCAGCACGCATAGCCCCGCCAGACCCAGTCCGACCAAGACCAGGATGTTGCCCATGTCGAGCTCCTCGGTTCCCGCCCTGTAGCCCAGCGCAGCCTCCGGGCCGGCGCCACCCGAGCGCTCGCGAGACACACTGCGACTCGCGTTCGACCGGGGTGACGCGCCGGATCGGCTGCGTTGAATGGCGGTTCGCCAGCGATGGGAACGGACCTTCCGCGCGCCGCGTTCCGCGCCACCCCGATCGTCGCCTCGACTGCCGGCAGGGGCGGGGTCTCCCCGCCCGTCCGGTGGCCGACGTGTGGCGCCGCAGCGGGCGGGGAGACCCCGCCCCTACACCTGGCTTGACCAGACCGGCGGCAGCTCAGTCCGGCACGGAGCCCGGGTTGAGCTGCTCCAGCTCTTGCCAGTAGTCCACCTTCGGCACCGCGCGGTCGAACCCCGCCGCCTCGTACGCCCGCCGCGCCGCCGCATGGCCGCGGTCCAGGCCGGTGCCCACCGTGGCGAAACGCAGCCCTCGAGCGCGGAAGTGCTGCAGCACGTGGCGGTACATGAACGTGCCCCAGCCCTGGCCCGCGTGGTCGGGGTGCACGCCGTTGTTGCCGATCTGGCCGACGCTCCGCTGCGCGTCGAGGTGGAAGGTGACGAACCCGAGCACCTCGCCGGCCAGCTCCACCACCCACACCGTCGCGGGCGCCCGGGCGAACTGGCCGCGCACCTGGTCGCACTTGCGCTGCCGCCAGTCGCCGTCCGGGTCGGTGACCGCTCCGTAGATCGCCTCGCCCTGCATCTCCCGGTAGCTCTCGAAGATCGGCTCCCAGCAGGCGATGGCGATGGCGTCGACCCGCGGCCAGTCGGTCGCGACGGCGGGACGCAGGACGGCGCCGCCGCGGGTGGCGATGGTCAAGGCGCTCCTCCGGCGGCCTGCTGGTTCGTGGGTAACGGGACAAGTCCTCGCCGCGCCGCCGCGCGCCCGGCGGTGATCCATGCTCCCAGGAGCCCCCGATGGAGCGCACCGTCTTCCGCTTCCTGCTCGGCACCGCCTGCGCCGGACTCCCCTTGGCCGCGGCCGCCGCCCACGCCGCCGGCGGCTCGCCCGCCACGGCGGGGCTGTGGGCCGCGGCGTTTCTGGTGGCCGGGGCGCTGACGGGGTTCCTCTTCGGCGTGCCCAAGGTGGACCCGGCCGTCGCGCCGAGCGACCCCGCGCCGGCCCGCCCGCGGCTGCGGGTCAACACCAACCTGGAGCAGTTCTCCGACTGGCTGACCAAGACCATCGTCGGGCTCGGCCTGGTGGAGGTGCGGCGGCTGGACGACTACTTCGACCGGATCGTCACCAGTCTGGCGCCCGGATTCGGCGGCGCGGGCGCCGGGGGCGGGGTCCTCGCCGGCGCGGTGGTGGTGCTGTTCTTCACCCTCGGCTTCCTGCTCGGCTACCTCGAGACGCGGCTCTTTCTGGGCGAGGAGTTCCGCAAGTCCGACGAGCGCACCGCCGGGCTCCTCGACCAGGTGGCGAAGATGTCGGCCGACGTGGCGCACGTGTCGCGGACGGTGACCAGTGTGATCGCCGAGACGCCCCAGGCGCCGCTCGACCCGCCGCCGGCCGAGGACGCCGCGCGCTGGCGACCGGTCCGCGCGGTGCTCTGGGTCGGCGACCGGCCCGAGGCCAACCGGCTGCTGGTGGATGCGCTGGGCCAGCGCGGCGTAGCGGTGGAGCAGGCGGCCACCACGGCCGAGGCGCTCGACAAGCTGGCGCGGCGCACCTACGAGCGACTCCTCAGCGACATGGGCCGCACCGAAGACGGAGTGTACCAGCGCGCGGCCGGCGTCGAGCTGGCGCGGCGGGTGCGCGAGGCGGGGCTCGACCTGCCGCTGCTGGTCTACTGCGCGGAGGACACCAGCGCCGATCTGCAAGCCGCGGCGCTGGCCGGCGGCGCCGACGAGGTGGTGACGGCGAACGCCCCACTCAAGCTGATCGGCCGGCTCCGCCTCGACGGCGTGGCGCAGGAGCTGACGGTGAGCGAGGATGACGAGCCGGCCTGAGCATGTATCCTGAATCCGGTCCGACAGAGTAACACAGATGCTCAGGATGAGAACGGCGTGGACCAGCCGTAAGCCGGCCCACCTGGCCCGGGGTCCTCACCGGCCCATCCTGCGCATCCTGAGCATCGGTGATCTCCGGGCGGACAGGATCTCGGACAGGATGCTCAGAGCCGACTACCCGCCCGCGCGCCAGATCCGGATCGGCCCCCAGCGCGACGCCGCCGTGCCGCCCTCCGGCTCCACGTCCGCGAACACGAGACGGGTCTCGGGCAGCTCGTCCATCGGCACCGCTCCGCTCTCCCAGAAGGGCATGTCCCAGGGACCCTGCCCCGCCGACCGGATGGTGATCCGCCACGTGCGGCGCGTGATCTCCCCGTGGATCTGGTAGGTCTCGCCGACCTTCACCTCCGGGCTGAGCCCGCGCAGTTTCCACCCGGCGGCCGGGTCCAGCCAGTCGCCGCCCAGCTCCACCTGCGACTGCGTGTGGACGGCGAAGCGGTCGCGCGGCCCGGCCATCGCGAAGCGGAAGGAGATCCCGTTCGGCTGTGTCGCCGAGGCGAAGAGCTGGCTGTCGATGCCTATCTGGAGTGGCGTCAGCTCGAACTCCACCACCAGCGGCCGGTCCGCCTCTAGGGCGAACGACACCTGGCTGAGCAGCCCGCAGTACCTCTCCCAGCCGCCGGTGGCGCGGGTCTCCAGGTGCCCGTCCACCAGCTTCGGCTCGCCCATCACTACCCAGCGCGCCGGGTCGAGCGCGGCGAAGGTCTCGTCGACGATCAGGTTGCCGGGCGCGGACGCGGCGTCGGGGCCGCTCGCCGCCATGCGGGTGAGGTGGGCGCCGATGGCCGCCACGTCGCGGAGCAGCGCGCGGAAGCCGCACGGATCGCCCTGGCGGCAGAGCGGCTCCACGGATTCCAGGATGCGCTCCACCTCGACGCGGTTCGCTTGCCAGCCCCTGGCCAGCGGCGTCAGCCTCCGCCGGACCTCCGCGGCATTCAGCCCCGGCGCCTCGGCCAGGGCCTGCTGCGCGTCGATCATCAGGGCCTGCCGCTCCGCATGGGAGCGGATCTTGTGCGCGGCCTGCCACAGCTCCCCCAGTTCCCGGCCTCGCCCCACGTGGACCCGCTGCGCGTCGAGCGAACGCTCGATCGCCGAGCACTCCCGGGCCACCTCCACCGCCGCGGCGCGGATGTCCGCCAGGGGCTGCGGCGGCTTGCCATCCGGCCCGAGCAGCTCGCGGCAGCGCTGCCAGGCGCCAAGGAGCGAGTTGCCCTGGTAGTTCGGCTCCTGCGTGTCGTACACGCCCACCACGTCGTGGAAGGTCTGGTTGGCCAGCTCCAGCCGCGACTTGCAGCGGTCCAGCCGTTCCCAAGCCTCGGCCAGCGCGGTGGCGGACGCGTCGGTGTGCGCGTCGTACCAGTGATCGACGAAGGCCCGCGTGAACTCGCCCTGCCACTCCGGCAACGGGCTCGGTGGCCCGCTCCAAGTGCAGTGGCCGTTGAGGGCGAAGCCGTACCAGAGCGAGTCGAACGCCCGCAGCCGGTGCTTCGAGAACGACGCCGTGGCGACGCCGAGGAACTGGTTGCCCGGGTGCGCCCGGGCCGCGGCCGCCGCGTCGCGCACCATCCCGTCAATGTTCGCCACGCCGGTCTGCGCCAGGGGAGGCCAGACCTTGGGCGGGTCGTCGGGCGAGATGTCGGCCAGGTAGAAGCAGTGGTTGTAGATGGCGGAGATGCCCAGCACGTCGTAGCCACGCTCCAGCAGCCCGCCGATCCCGGCGTAGTCGGGCCAGTACTTCCAGTAGCCCATCACCGTGTGCTTGGGGATTCGCTCCAGGCCCACCCAGTCGCGCCCGGGGCCGTACATGTAGAACTCGTCACCCCACATCATCGGCCGCACCGGCCGGCCCAGCTCCTTGGCCAGCTCGTCCACCGCCCGGATGCACTTCTCGGCGTGGCCGAGGAGCAGGTCCCGGACCGTCTCTCCCTGGTCCACCCTGGCGCGGCAGCGCGGGCAGTAGCGGCTCTGCCACTGCATGTCGATCTCGCTGCAGCCGATGCCGAGCAGGGGCGTCTCGTCGAACCAGGTCAGCAGATCGCGGTAGAGCGCCTTGATGAAAGGGTAGACATCGGGGTTGGAGGGGCAGATCAGCCCCGGCGCAGTGGCCTCGCGGTAGGGCGTGCCGCCCTCGTTGCCCCACACCAACTCCCAGGCTTGAGCCAGCGTCTGGAGCGACGGCATCAGCGTCACATGCCAGCGGTGCGCCGCGGCGAAGATCCGCTCGCAGTCGGCGCGCGACAGCGTGCCGGCGTCGGCGCAGGCCGGGAACGAGGCGTAGGGGAAGAGGTTGTAGCACTCGATCACGAGCAGGTTCATCTTCAGCTCGGCGAGGCGCTGAATCTGCTCGATCAGGTAGTCGGCGTCGACGATTCGCCCGTAGCGCTCCTGCCCGCCCTCGACGTAGATGCCGCGGTAGCGGAGCTGCGGTGAGTCGCGGATGGTCAGCGCCGGCAGCCGGCCGCCCGCGCGGGACAGCCGCGCCAACTGGCGGAGCGTCTCGGCGGCGTAGAGCAGGCCCGTGGGCGACGCGGCCGTGGCGGCGATGCCGTCGCCGGTCACTGCGAGCGCGTAGCCCTGCTCGGCCTGGCCCTCGGTGGGCAGCGGCGCGAGCGCGACCGCGCGGCCGACGCTGAACCGGTTGCCCTGCGCCGCGGGCGCCGTCTGCACCCGCGCGCCGAGCGCCTGCAGCGCCTCGCCGAGCACCTCCCGGCAGGCCTCGTGCGCGGCGCCGGCCGGGAGGGAGACCGGCACGGTCACGCCGCGGAGCGCGAACTCGCCGCGGCGCGCGGTCAGCTCGCGCGGCGCCGGGATCTGCCTGGCAGCGAGGGCGAGACTTGCCACGTCGGCCACCTCCACGGGCGCGGCCGCCGCCGCGGCGGCAGCGATAAGCCACGCCCACCGCAGCCCGTGCGCGGCCATCAGCCCTCAGGCTTGGTGGCGGCCCACCGGGCGCCGCGGACGAGCAGTGTCTGGTAGACTTCCTGCTCGCAGGCGGCGGGGTCGTGGCCGAGGGCGAGGTAGAAAACCCGCCCGGCGCCCCACTCCTTGGTCCACGCGACGGGCATGGTGTCACCCTTCCAGAGGGCGTTGGCGAGTACGTGATTGCGGCGGTCCCAGGCCATGATGTACTGCTCGTCGGTGACCTGGAACTCGTCGCCGAGCCCGGCCATGATGGGATGCTCGTGGTCCAGCACACTGACCTGGTAGGAGCGGTAGTGCGGATGGGTAACGAAGTAGCCGCCCACCAGGGCGCGGTACTCCGGCGAGCCGCGGAAGGAGTCCGCCGCGGAGTGGCTGCCGACGAAGCCCTTGCCGCTCGCCACCCAGTTGAGCAGGCCGTTCTTCTGGGCGTCGGTGATGTCGCCCACGGTGTAGTAGAAGACCAGCAGCTCGAACGGGTCGAGGAAGCCGGGCCGGCAGAAAACGTCGAGGTCGTCCTCGACGTACGTGATGTCGAACTCGCCACTGGCTTCGAGCGTTTGGCGGATGGAGGCGCCGCAGCCCTTCCAGTCGTGGATGGAGCCGCCGGCGAACACCAGGGTTGGGATAGCCATCGTGATACGTCCCTTTCGCGTGCCCGGCGGGGGTTCGCGACGGCCTGCTGCGCTCCTGCCGGGTTTGGCGATGGGGGCTGGAGCACCACGGGATCACCCACACCGGCCGGGTCTTTTGGAACCTCACTACCGCTCACTTGTACGAAGAGGCGGTGCGGCGCGGCGAGGGCGACGTGGCGCATGGCGGCCCGCTGGCGGTCAAGACGGGCTTCCACACCGGCCGCTCGCAGCACGACAAGTTCGTGGTGGACGAGCCGAGCACCAGCGACGACGTGTGGTGGGGCTCCATCAACGTCAAGTTCTCGTCGGCCGAGTTCGACCGCGTGCACGAGCGCGTGGTGGCCTACCTGCAGCACAAGGACCTCTACGTCCAGGACCTGACCGCCAACGCCGACCCGCGCTACCGGCTCAACGTCCGCTTCGTCTGCGAGCTGGCCTGGCACAACCTGTTCGTCCGCAGCCTCTTCCGCCGCCCGCTGGCCGCCGCGCTGCCGGACATCGTGCCCGACTTCACCGTCGTCTGCGTGCCCCATTTCCACGCCGTCAAAGAGGTCGACCGCACCCGCTCCGACACCTTCGTCCTGGTCAACCTGGCCAAGCGCCTGGTCCTCATCGGCGGCACCGCCTACGCGGGCGAGATGAAGAAGTCGATCTTCACCTACCTCAACTACCTCCTCCCGCACACCCGCAACGTGCTCAGCATGCACTGCTCCGCCAACTACGGCACCGACCGCGACGTGGCGCTCTTCTTCGGCCTCAGCGGCACCGGCAAGACCACCCTCTCCGCCGACCCCAAGCGCGTGCTGATCGGCGACGATGAGCACGGCTGGAGCGACGAGGGGGTGTTCAACTTCGAGTACGGCTGCTACGCCAAGGTGATCCACCTCAGCGAGGAGTACGAGCCGCAGATCTGGTCCGCGGTCAATCGTTTCGGCTCGGTGATCGAGAACGTGGTGATCGACCCCGACACCCGGATGGTGAACTACGAGGACGACACGCTGACCGAAAACACCCGCGCCGCCTACCCGCTGGTGAATGTGCCCAACACCGACCTGTCGGGCGTCTGCGGGCACCCGCGCAACATCGTCTTCCTCACCTGCGACGCCTTCGGCGTGATGCCGCCCATCTCGCGGCTCGAGCCGGCGCAGGCGATGTACCACTTCCTCTCGGGCTACACGGCTCGCGTCGCGGGCGCGGTGCGGTCCGACAACCCCAACGAGAAGGCCGGCCCGCAGGCGACCTTCAGCGCCTGCTTCGGAGCCCCCTTCATGGTCCTCCGCCCGGCCGTGTACGCCAAGATGCTGGGCGAGCGGATCGCCCGGCACAACGTCCGCTGCTGGCTGGTGAACACCGGCTGGAGCGGCGGGCCGGCCGGCGCCGAGGAGGGCGTGCCCGCCGGCGCGCGGGTCAAGATTCCGTACACCCGGGCGATGGTCAACGCCGCGCTCGACGGCTCGCTCGAGGGCGTGGAGTTCCGGCGGCACCCGGTGTTCAACGTGGACGTTCCGGTGTCGGTGCCCGGCGTGCCGGCCGAGCTGCTCGACCCGCGCGGCACCTGGGCGGACGGCGAGAAGTACGACCAGCACGCGCGGCAAGTGGCCGCCATGTTCGCCAACAATTTCCGGGCGTTCGAGGCCGACGTGCCGGCGGAGGTGTGCGCCGCGGGCCCGCGGGCCGACTGAGGACTGTGCCCGAGCGAGTGTCCGCTCGATCGTCATCGGCCGGCGTAGGGGCGGGGTCTCCCCGCCCTCCCGGCGGCGCCCAGGACAAGGCCTGGCGGACAGCGGACGGGCGGGGAGACCCCGCCCCTACGGCGCCCTGCACGGCAGACGGCTTCAGGCGTCGCGCAGCCGCTCCTCGAGCCCGGCCAGCTCCGCCCATAGCCGGGCCGGGAGCCGGTCGCCGAGCTGCTCGTAGTGCTCGCGGATCAGCACGACCTCGCGCAGCCAGGCCTCGCGGTCGACAGACAGGATCTCCGCCATGTCCTCGTGGCCGACGACGTCGGGCCGCTCGATGGCCTCCATCGTGGGCATCAGGCCGAGGGGCGTGGTGCGGGCCGCGCCGCGGCCGTCGCAGCGGTCGTAGATCCAGGCCAGCACGCGGCCGTTCTCGCCGTAGCCCGGCCACAGCCAGCGCCCGTCCTCGCCCTTCCGGAACCAGTTGACGAAGAAGATCCGCGGCAGCTTCTCCGGCGCCTGGCGGGCGCCGACGTCGAGCCAGTGCTGGAAGTAGTCGCCCATGTGGTAGCCGCAGAAGGGCAGCATCGCCATCGGGTCGCGCCGCACGGTGCCGGCCGGGAGATCCAGCGCCGCCGCCGTCACCTCGGAGCCCACCGTGGAGCCGAGGAACACCCCGTGGCTCCAGTCGAACGCTTCGTGCACCAGCGGCACCGTGGTCGGCCGCCGCCCGCCGAAGAGGATCGCGCTGATCCGCACGCCGCGCGGATCGCGCCACTCGGGCGCGATCACCGGACACTGGTTGGCCGGCACGGTGAACCGCGCATTGGGGTGGGCCGCCGGCTTGCCGCTGTCCGGGTCCCACGCGTTGCCCTGCCAGTCGGTCAGCCGGCCCGGCGGCGGGTAGCCGATCCCCTCCCACCACACGTCGCCGTCCTCGGTCAGCGCCACGTTGGTGAAGATGGTGTTGCGGTGAATGCACTGCATCGCGCTCGGGTTCGAGTCGGCCGAGGTGCCCGTCGCCACGCCGAAGAACCCGTTCTCGGGGTTGATGGCGTGGAGGTAGCCGCTCTCGTCGAACCGCATCCAGGCGATGTCGTCGCCGATGGTCTCCACCGTCCAGCCCGGCAGCGTGGGCACCAGCATGGCCAGGTTGGTCTTCCCGCAGGCGCTGGGGAAGGCGGCGGCGATGTACTTGTGTTGGCCCTCCGGGTTGGTGATCTTGAGGATCAGCATGTGCTCGGCGAGCCAGCCCTCGTCGCGGGCGGCCACCGAGGCGATGCGCAGGGCGAGGCACTTCTTGCCGAGCAGCGCGTTGCCGCCATAGCCCGAGCCGTAGCTCCAGATCAGGCGCTCCTCGGGGAAGTGCGCGATGTACTTGTCGGCCAGCGGGGCACAGGGCCAGGTGCCGCCGTCGGTCCCGCCGCGGGGGAGCGGCTTGCCCACCGAGTGGAGGCAGGCGATGAAGTCGCCGTCCTCGCCGAGCACCCGGATCACGCCGTCGCCGACGCGGGTCATGAGGTGCATGTTGGCCACCACGTAGGGGCTGTCGGTGAGCTCCACCCCGACCCGCGAGATGTCGGACCCGAGCGGGCCCATGCTGAACGGGATGACGTACATTGTCCGCCCGCGCATGCAGCCGTCGTAGAGGCGGCGCAGGGTGGCCTTGAGCTCATCGGGCGCCACCCAGTTGTTGGTCGGGCCGGCGTCCTCGCGACACCGCGAGGCGATGAAGGTGCGGTTCTCGACCCGGGCCACGTCGCTCGGGTCGGACCTGAAGAGGTAGCAGCCGGGCCGCTTGGCGGGGTTGAGCATCACCGCCAGTCCGTCGGCCTCCATCATGGCCAGCATGCGGTCGTACTCGTCGGGCGAGCCGTCGCACCACTCGATGCGGTCCGGCCCGGTCAGCCGAGCGACATCTTCGATCCAAGCGAGCAGCTTGGCGTGCCGACAGGGGATCGCCACCAGGGTCCTCCAACGCGGGCTCTGGCGGCCGTCTCGCGGGCACGACCGGACATCGTTCCCCGCCTCCGGCCCTCCACACAGCACAGCCGCGAGCGTCTTGCCGCTCAGCATAGCGTGTCGGGCGGCGGCGGGCAAGAGCGGAGATCAGGCCGGAGTGATAGGCGGCGCCGGGAGTCTTGTCTGCTCCTCCCCCTGCGAAG
>JACPDV010000340.1 GCA_016183835.1 Armatimonadota bacterium | reverse complement strand
GGCATCGATCCGGTTCACCCCCTCCTTGCCAAGGAGGGGGCAGCGGGAGGTCCAGCGGGGGCGGCGGGAGCTGCGGACCTCACTCCGGTCGGCCGAGAGGACAAACGGGACCTCCCCCTGCCCCCTCCTTGGCAAGGAGGGGGTGTCACAGCCGTCGCGCAATGGGCGGCCGGCCCTCACCCCAACCCTCTCCCGGCGGGAGAGGGGGCCGGCCGGACGTTGGATCTCGGTGACGGCGTCAAGCTCGACCTGGTCCGCATCCCGGCCGGCACGCTCCGCATGGGCGAGCCCGGCGGCTCCGAGGACGAGCAGCCGTGCGACGTGCCGATCGCCCAGCCTTACTGGATGGGCCGACTGGAGGTGACCAACGCGCAGTTCGCCCGCTTCGACGCGCGGCACGACAGCCGGGTGGAGGACAAGCTGACCTACCAGTTCGGCATCCACGGCTACCCGGAGAACGGCCCCGAGCAGCCGGTGGTGCGGGTGACCTGGCGCGAGGCGACGGCGTTCTGCGCCTGGCTCTCCCGGCTCAGCGGCGCGAAGGTGATGCTCCCCACCGAGGCGCAGTGGGAGTGGGCGTGCCGCGCCGGCACCGCCACGCCGTTCTGGTGGGGCGGCCCGGACGACGACTTCGCGAAGCGGGCCAACCTCGGCGACGCCAAGCTGCGCGAGCTGGCGAGCAACCCCTACACCGTCGACGAGCCGCTCCCGGACGCCACGAAGTACGACGACTGGGTGCCCAAGGAGACGCGCTTCAACGACGGCGCGCTGGTGACCGTGAAGTGCGGCAGCTACCAGCCGAGTCCCTGGGGGCTGTACGACATGCACGGCAACGCCGCCGAGTGGACGCGGACGAGCTACCGGCCCTATCCGTACCAGGAGAACGACCGACGGAACGACCTCGATCCGGAGCAGCCGAAGGTGGTCCGCGGCGGCTCGTGGCGCGACCGGCCATTCCGCTGCACCGCCGCGTACCGGCTGGCGTACCGGACGTATCAGCCGGTGTACAACGTGGGGTTCAGGGTCGTGGTGGAGCCGTAAGCCGAGCTACTCGAGCTTGAAGCCGATGTGCTTCGCGAGCTCGGCGACGGAATCCTGGAACCGGACGAAGATGCGGCCGACGGTCTCCCAGGTCACGCCGCCCTCGAGGTCCAGGTCGTCTTCGAGGGTGCAGATGCCGTCTTTGACGTAGACCCGCGAGTAGCGCCGCGCGATGTTCCACTCGTTGACCATCGACAGGCTCGGGGCCTTGTCCATCTTGAGATTGCACTGCAGCCCGATGCTCGTCACCTCGGGCTTGCCGTAGAGCAGCACGCCGACCTTGTAGCCGTCCATGTCGACCAGGAGCATCGGGTCGCCATCTTGGTCCTTGGCGTCCTCCGGCTTGAGCTTCAACTCCTTGCAGGCGTCCCTCATCTCGTCGAGGCTGGTCGAGGTAACCAGCGCCGGGGCCTCGTCGGCGACGAACTGCAGGCGGCCGGCCGGCTGCGCCGTGAACGCATGGTGGGTGCGTGGCGCGTCCTTGGCGAGGGCCTTGGTGCCCTTCTTCAGCGATCCCGAGGCGGCGAGCGCGAGACTGCCGCACAACAGCGCAACCAAACACAGCTTCCCGGTCTTGTGCATGAGTGTCTCCCGGTTCGTGGAGCGGTCCATCCCTGCGTCCGCCCAGCGTCCGCACGTGCATTGTGGTTCCTGCGCCCGCCCGCGGCGGCAAGAGCGGCCGGCCGATGATTGGCGACCACGGTTCGCGCCCGGTCACGAGTGTTTAGGAGCCGGTTAAGGGTAGCTTGGGATGCTCTCGTCACGCGGTAGCCGACGCTCTTCGCGGCGTGGGCCGAGCGGTGCACGAATGAGTCAAGCCCTGACCGAAGCGGCCGATAGAACGATCACCGGGTGCATGAGCCATCGCCCGGTGGAGACGGCACCCGTGTGGCATCTGCATCTTCTCGGCCAGGTTCGCGTGGTGCGGGGCGAGGATATCATCAGCCGCTTCCGCACGCGCAAGGCCGAGGCGCTGCTGGCCTTTCTTGCCCACCATCGCACGCGCCCTCACCGCAGGGAGGATCTGCTCGACCTGCTCTGGCCCGACGCCGCGCCCGAGGCCGCCCGCAACAGCCTCAGCGTGGCCCTCTCAACGCTGCGGACCCAGCTCGAGGGCACCGGTGACCCGCCCCGGGTGGTGTTCCGGGCGGACCGCAGCTCGATCGGCATCCTCCGGGAGGCGCTGACCACCGATGTGGAGGCCTTCGAGACGGCGCTCCGGTCGGCCGAGGCGGCGCCCGAGTACAGCGCCGAGCAGATCCGCCACCTCGAAGCTGCCGTCGGCCTCTACGAGGCCCCGTTCCTGGCCGAGCACGAGGCGGCCTGGGTAGAGTTCGAGCGGCAGCGGCTGGCGGAGTCCTACGGCCGGGCACTGCATCGCCTGGCCGAGCGGCTGGCCGCGTCCGGACAGCATGGCCAAGCGGTGGAGCGGGTCCAGCGCGGCCTCGCCATCGATCCGAGGAACGAGTTGGCGCATGCCGACCTGATGTCGATCCTGTCCGCCCTGGGCGACGTCGACGGCGCGTTGCGCCATTTCGACGAGCTCCAGGCCATCGCCGCGAAAGACGACGAACTGGTGATCGGCAGGTCGCTGCGATCCCTGGCGGCTGAGCTGCGCGCCCGCGCGGCGCCCGGTCATGCACCGGCGGCCGAGCCGGCCCCATGGGACACCCGCCCGGCGAGTCGGGAGCGCGGGCAGGCGGACGGAGGGAGCACCGACGACACCGGCACGCTCTCCCTGGTGGTGGTGGATGGACTCGACGACCTCGCGGCGCTGGGCACCGTGGTCTCCGAAGAGGGCGGCCGGCTGCTCCGCAGCGTGGATCGTGGCGCGGTGTTCGCCTTCGGCCGGGCCAGCGAGGCCCTGGTCTGCGCCGTGCGGGTCCACCGTGCGGTCGCCGCCGGCGCCGAGGGCGGACAGGTCGTGCCCCGCCTGGCAATCCACCTCGGCGAGTTCGGCCGGACCGGACGAGGCGCAGACGAGCACCTGCCGGCCGGCGCGATCGACGACACGGTGGTCGATTGGGCGCTGCGCCTCGCCATGTCAGCTCACCCGGGGCAGATCGTTTGCTCCGAACCAGCGGCGGCCCTCCTGCGCCAGAAGCTGCCCCCGGGGATCTGGATGAGGGACCTCGGGGTCTACCGCCTGGCGGAGCAAGCGATGCCGGAGCGGGTGTTCCAGGCGGAGTACCCGGACATGCCGGTGCGGCAGTTCGCGCCGCTCAACGCCGCCGGCCACGCCAGCCGTCTGCCGCAGCACCTGACGCGCTTCTTCGGGCGCGAGCGAGAGCTGAGCCACCTTGAGGATCTCTTGCTGGGCGGGGAGGTGCGCCTGGTCACCGTGCAGGGCCCGGGTGGCACGGGCAAGGGCCGGCTCTGTTTGGAGACCGCCCACCGTTTGGTCGATGTCCTCCAGGGCGCGGTCTGGTTCGTCCCGCTGGCGGACGTGAGCGAGGGCGAGCGGATCCCGGCGGCCATCCGGGCGGCGCTCGGACAACCCGAGCTGCCCGGCGCCGACCCGCTCGAGCAGGTCTGCGAGCTCCTGCGGCAGCGTCCCGCCCTGCTGGCCCTCGACAACTTCGAGCACCTCGCCGACGTGGGCTCCGGCGTGGTGGGCGAGCTGCTGGAACGCGTGCCGCGGCTGATGTGCCTGGTCAGCTCGCGGCGGAGCCTGGGCCTCGCCGGCGAGCACGCCTATCACCTGCAGCCGCTGCCGACCCCGGCGCGGCCCTACGACGTCGACGCGCTCCTGAGCTGCGAGAGCGTGCGCCTGTTCGTGGACCGGGCCCAGGCAGTGCGAGCCGATTTCCACCTCACCGCGGGGAATGCCGAAGACGTCGCCGAGCTCTGCGGGCGGCTCGAGGGCCTCCCGTTGGCCCTCGAGCTGGCGGCCTCCCGGATCGCGGTGCTCTCGCTGTCGCAGATGCTCGACAAGCTGGGGCAGGCGCTCGACCTGTTCACCACCCGGCAGCGCAGTGTCCCCGCCCGCCATCGCACCCTCCGGGCCGCCATCGCCTGGAGCTACGACGTGCTCAGCCCCGAGCTGCAGGATGTTTTCGCCCGGCTGTCGGTGTTCCGCGGAGGCTGCACGGCCGAGGCTGCCGAGGCCGTGTGTGCCGGCCCCGCTGCGCTCGACCACCTGGCAGCCCTGGCCGAGTGCTCGTTGGTCGAGGCGGCGGACGGCAGCCGTGTACGTTTTCGGATGCTCGACACCATCCGGACCTTCGCCGCTGAGCGGCTCGAAGTCCAGGTGGGCGCTGAGGTGCGCCGGCGCCACTTCCTTCACTATCTGGCCCTCGCCACCGCGGGCCAGGCGGCCCTCGAGTGCGGCGAGGAGGGCGACTGGCTGGAACGCCTCGGGGCCGAGCACGAGAACTTCGGCGCAGCCTTCGACTGGGCACTCGAAGAGCATCCCGAGGGGGCGCTCGAACTGGCCGGCGCGCTCTGGCGGTACTGGCTCGTCAAGGGACACTGGGCGGACGCCGAGCAGCTCCTCGCGCGGAGCCTGGAGCGCGCTCCCCAGGCGCCGCCGGCCCTGCGCGCCCGGGCGCTGGGGTGGGCCGGCCATATCGCGCTGCGCCGGGGCCACTACGCGCGCGCCGCGGAGCTGCTGGCCTTGAGCTTGTCGCTGTGTCGCGAGCTCGACGACAGGCCGGGCGTCGGCAACGCACTCAACGAGCTGGGCAAGCTGGCCTGGGCCCAGGGCGATCACCGTCGGGCCCGCACCTACTACGAGCAGAGCCTGGAGATCCGTGAGGCGTTGGGCAATCCGTGGAGCATCGCCGCCACGGTCTCCAACCTGGGCGTCGCCGCCTGGGCGCTGGGCGATCTCGACGCAGCCACCGCCCGGCTCGAGCAGGCTCTCGAGCTGCGACGCGAGCTCCACGACCGGCGCGGCCTGGCCGGCACCCTTCGCAACCTCGGCTCTCTGGCGCACGCCCGGGGTGACGAGGCCGCCGCCCGGCGGCACCACGAGGAGAGCCTGAGCATCTGGCGCGACGTGGGCGACCGGGCCGGAGTCGCGCAGGGGCTCAGCGAGCTCGGCCTGGTGGCCCACGCCG
>JACPDV010000339.1:6322-10546 GCA_016183835.1 Armatimonadota bacterium | reverse complement strand
GGCGAGAGCGTGCAGACCGGCGCGACGAGCGGCAACGGGTGCCAGCCGCCCGGCTCGTGCGCGGGAATCCAGAGGTGCGCCATCCCGGTCGACTCCGCCCGGCGGGTGCCGGGTTCGACCGGAGCTAACGCGTCAGGTCACGGGCGCACGGCCGGCGCCGCGGCCCGGTCGAGCAGCTTGCGCGGCTCGCCGCCCGGCGCGGTGGTGCAGACCCAGATCGCCGGCTTGGCGTCGGGCGACGACCAGCTCTGCACCTCGTAGTACACGCGCTCCCCGTCGCGGCTGAAGGAGACCTCTTTGATGCAGGCGTCGTGCTTGGGGAAGACGTGGACGGGCCTGACCCGGCGGGTGGCCAGGTCGAGCAGGTAGAGCCCGTGGGTCAGCCCGCCCAGGGCGAGCCGCTGATCGGGCCCCCAGGCGGCGACGTTGAGCGTCAGGCCGCGCACCTCGTGGTTGAGCCAGTCGGGGTCGAGGTAGTACCGGTTGACGAAGTGGCGCACGCCGGTCTCGTACTCGGCCGTCATGTTGGCCACGTCGGTGGGGTATTCGGGGAGCATCACGAAGCGGCCGTCGGGCGAGGTGTGGAGGCGCTTCTCGGGCTGCCACGGCTCGCCGGCGTAGTAGGTGGAGACGCGCTCGCTGCTGCCCGGGTCGCCGCCCGGCGGGCCGCCCCCCAGGTAGAGGTCGAACCGCTCGCCCGCGCCGGCGCGGATCTTGAGGTAGAGGAGGTTGTCGCGCACCGGATCGTAACCGATGCACCAGGCGCCGGCCCACGGGGCGATCCAGCCGATCCCGCTCGGCTTGGCCGGCCGCTGCCCGAGCTCGAACAGCCCCACCGCACTGTGCCCCGGCACCCCGCCCTTGAGCCGCATGACCAGGAGCTGGTCGTGCCCGACCCAGGTGGGCAAGGCGTACTCCCAGCCGGGGTCGGCAGCGATCACGGGGCGCGCCTCGCCGCTGGTCTCGATCAGGTACACGCGCCCCTCGCGCACGAACGCGAGCGGATCCTCGACGCCCGTGGCGCCCACCGCCAACAGCCAGCACACCGCCCAGCCCAGCATCAGCCTGCCCCTCATCCTGGTTCGCGCCCGTGGCCTGGGCATCCTGCCCATGATCACCCACGTTGACCGAGCACCCGACGCAGACCATCGGCTGGAAGCCGATGCCACGCCGTCCGTTGACGCCGCCGTTCGGCGCATGGTACGCTCGCGCACCATGACCCCCGACCTGGCCGCCTTCGCCGAACGCCTCCGCGGCCCGCTACGCGAGCGGCTGACCGGCGACCGCCCGGTGGTGCTCGCGCGAGCGCCCGGCCGGTTGGACGTGTTCGGCGGCATCATCGACTATTGCGGCGGCACCGTCTGCGAGATGCCGCTCGGCCAGGCCGTCCGCGCCGCGCTCCAGCCGCGCGACGACCGCGTCCTCCACCTCCACAGCACCGGCGCCGAGGCGCACGGCCTGCGCGCCAGCGTGGACGTGCCGCTCGATCAGCTTCTGACGACCGCCGGGCCGCGGGAGTACCACGACGTCTGCGCGGAGCTCGGCGCCGATCCGGCCGCCGCCTGGGCGCGCTACGCCGCCGGCGCCTGGCTGGTGCTCGCCCGCGAGGGCTACACCGACGGCTACGCCGCCGGCGCCGACGTGGTGATCGAATCCGACGTCCCATTCGGCGCCGGCGTGAGCAGCTCCGCGGCCATCGAGATGGCGGTGCTCACCGCCCTCACCGCGCACCTGGGCCTCGCGATCGAGGGCCGCCGGCTGGCGCGGCTGGGGCAGATGGTGGAGAACCTGGTGGTCGGCGCGCCCTGCGGGCTGATGGACCAGCTCACCGTCACCCTCGGCGCCGCCAACGCCCTGCTCGTGATCCGCTGCCAGCCCGACGACATCCTCGGCCCGCGACAGCTCCCCGCGGGCGTGGAGGTGGCCGCCATCAACACCGCGGTGAAGCACTCCGTGGGCGGCAGCCGCTACACCGCCGCGCGGGTGGCCGCGTTCATGGCCCACGCCGTGATCGTCGCCGAGCTGAAACGCCGCGGCGCCGGGGAGGAGCCCTTCGGCGGCTACCTCGCCCGCGTGCCCCGCGAGGAGTACCTCACGTCATACCGCGAGCTGCTCCCGATCGAGGTGAGCGGCGCGGAGTTCCTCGAGAGTTACGGCGGCACCGCGGACCGCGCGACCCGCGTGGAGCCCGAGACCACCTACCGCGTCCGCGCCGCGGCCGACCACCAGGTGCTCGAGAACGCGCGTACGCCAGAGCTCCTGGAGGCTTTCGAGTCGTTTTCGCGAACCCGCGAGCCGGTGTACCTGGAGCGCGCCGGCGAGCGGATGCTGGCCAGCCACGCGAGCTACCGCGACCACGTGGGTCTGGGCGCGCCGGAGGCCGACCTGATGGTCGAGCTGGCGATGGCCCGCGGCCCGGCAAACGGCGTCTACGGGGCCAAGATCACGGGCGGCGGGTCGGGTGGGAGCGTGGCCATCCTGGGCGACGCGCGGCTCCCGGGCGAGCTGGCCCACATCGCCGAGGCGTACCGCCGGCGCTCCGGCCTGACGCCGGAGATCATCCGCGGCTCCTCCGACGGCGCCCTCCGCTCCGGCACCACGGCACTGAGCCTGTGATTGCCGCCGCGGTGGAGTAACCGGGCGCCGCGGCCGCGTTTGGAGATCAGGGACCCATGTTGGGGTGAAGGAGACTGAGCATGGCCGAAGACGAACCGCATGTCGAGCCGGAGCACGAGCATGAACACGGGGACTCATGCGCCTGTTGCGGCGGCGAGGTGGAATGCCCCCTGGACCAGGACGACATGGCAATGGTGAGCCTGGGCACCGGCGTGGCGGCAATGGTGTTCGGGGTGTTCGGCTGGGGCACGTGGCCGCACTTCCTGGCGCTGCCGTTGGGGGTGCTGGCCGTGGCGAGCGCTTGCCGGGCGGTCAAGTGCGGCACCCAGAACAAGAAGCAGGCCACCAAGGGGATGGTCTTTGGTGTGATCGGGTTGTGCGCCTGGCTGATCGGCACGACCTGGCACGAGGCCTGGGTGCTTCTGCATCGCTGAGCCTGCCCGGATGAGGGGTAAGCAATGGCCGAAAACGAGCCCGAGCTGCCGCGCGACACCGCTGCAGCCCGCGAGCCGGATGGCGCGTGCACGTTCGACGCGGACGACATGGCGATCCTGGGCGGCGCGTCGGGCGTGGCGTCGCTGATCCTGAGCCTGGTCGCCTGGGCGCGCTGGCCGCACTTCCTGGCGCTGCCGCTGGGCCTGTTCGCCATCGTCGCGTGCTGGCGAGCACTGAAGCTCAGGACCGAGCGCAAGGAAGAGGCGCAGAGCGGGCTCTACTGCGGCGTGATCGGCGTCTGCGTGTGGCTCGCCCTCTCGAGCCTCAACGCGCTGGCCAAGCTGCTCGGCTTCTGAGCGCGACTCACTCGGCCGCCGCCGGCGGGCGCCAGGCATCGCGCTGCCCGAAGGAGAGCGCGATCCCGTGGCTGCGGAACGCCTCGGCCACGGCGAAGTAAAGGTCGCTCGTGACCGACTGCGCCTGCTCCACGTCGCGCACCACACAGCGCAGCTCGAAGTTGGCCGCCGCCTCGGTGAACCCGCGCAGGAGCACCTGCGGCTCCGCCGCCGGGGCGTCGAGCACCAGGGGGTGCGCCGCCGCCGCCGCCAGCAGCAGCTCGCGCACGGCGGCCGGATCGGCCTCGTGGACCACCGCCAGCGGCAGCAGGATCCGGCCCTGCGTGTCGTGGCGCGTCAGGTTCGTCACCGGCTGGGTGAGCAGATCGCCGTTGGGCAGAATCACCTCGGCCCGGTCGGCGGTGCGCAGCTCGGTGGAGCGCACGCTGAGCCGGTTCACGCGCCCCTCCACGGCGCCCACGCGGATCCAGTCGCCCGGCCGGATGGGCCGCTCGAAGAGCAGGATCAGCCCCGACACGAAGTTGTTGACGATGTTCTGGAGCCCGAAGCCGATCCCCACCGACAGCGCGCCGGCCACCACCGTGACGCTCTGCAGGTTGAGCCCGATCAAGTTGAGCCCCACGACCAGCACCGCCGCGAAGGTGGCATAGCTGACCACGGCGACGGTGGCCTCGCGGGCGCCCGGGTCGAGATCATCCTTGCCCGCCAACCGGCGCGCCAGCCCCCCGACGAGCGCCAGCCGGAGCGTGCTGAGGAGCCCGAACGCGCAGATGCCGAGCAGCAGCCGGCTCGGGACCAGCTCCAGCCCCCCCCCCCC
>JACPDV010000339.1:0-6310 GCA_016183835.1 Armatimonadota bacterium | reverse complement strand
ACCAGCTTCAGCCCGCCCACCCCGAAGCCCCGGTCAAGCCAGCCGGGCGTCGCGGCGAACCCGGCGGAGCTGACCCAGATCCGCACCAGCAAGAGCCCGATGCCCGACCAGAGCAGGAGGAACAGGCACGCGCGCAGCATCGGCAGCCCGGGGAACGGCTCGTCATGCGGCACGCCGAGCAATGTCCGCACCCCGCGCTGCCACAGCCCCGCGCCACGGTTCAGGCTGTCGCACGCCTCGTCCAGCAGCCGCAGCCAGAGCCACGCCAGCGGGCTGAGCGCATGGGTGAAGAAGAGGCCCCGCAGCAGGTACACCGCCAGATTGCGGTAGCCCATCAGCTCCGCCACCGCGCCGGTGGCGAGCGCGGCCAGGAGCAGCAGGCGGGCCGGCCGGCTGCCGCGCGCCCAGGCCGCGGGCAGGCGGTCCAGCAGCCACAGCAGCTCGGCCACGTTGACCGTCAGGAAGATCACGAAGATCGCGCGCAGGAGCAGATAGGGCCGCTGCGGCAGCGTGGTCAGGCCGCGGGCGGTGACCAGCAGCACGTAGCCGGCGGCGGCGAGGAAGAGCATCACGCTCAGCCGGCGGGCGAGGGCGCGGCGGAACCGCTCGTCGAGCGGCACCAGCGCGCGGGCCGGCTCCGGCGGCACCAAGAGCGCGGCGGCCACGGCGCGGAGCGCGAGGGCGAGCAGCAGGCCGTAGGCAAAGGCGGTGAGGAGCGGCTGCGTGGCGGCGCCCAACTGCTGCCAGCCGAGCTGCGCGGCCAGCCCGGCGAGGAGCATCAGCCAGCTCGCCTGGTGCGCGGCGGTGAGGCGCCAGGCGCGGCTCAGCTCGCCGGTGAAGGTGCCGGCCGGCTCGCCGCTCCGGCTCCGCGCGCCGCGGCCCCACGACCAGCCCAGAAGCCACAGCGCGGCGCAGATCAGCACGCCCAGTCCGACCTGGAGCGGCTGGGCGAACGGCGGCGCCTGCCACTCGGCGGCCAGCGCGGCGCCGAAGCCGCGCCACTCGCCGGGCTCGCGGAACGTGCCGCCGAGCAGCTCTCCCACGCCCGGTTCGCGGAGGAGGAGCATGCGCCGGGCGAGCGTTTGGGCGTGCCGGGCCAGGTCGGCGGAGAGCCGGTCAGCGCGCGAGCGGAGGGCGGTGAGATCGCGGATCTGCACCTCGAGTACCTGCTGCCGCGCNNTTCGGTGGTGGTGTCGGCCGGCTCACCGGCGGCCGCCGCGCCGAGCGCCTTCACGGCGGCGGCCACCCTCTGCAGCTCGAGCGTGGCGGCGTTCAGCCCGGCGGCGGCCGAACGGGCCACGGCGGCAGCCTGTTCGGCGCCCTCGTGGAGCCGCCCCAGGCCGACGGACAGCGCGGCGGTCTGCTCCTCGACGCGCTGGAGCACGCGCGAGGCGTCGGCGACGTCCACCGCGGCCTGATCGGCCGGCGCCTGCGCGGCGGCGAGGCGAGCGAAGACGAGGGCCTTCTGTTCAGAATCGCTTCGGATTCGGCTTGACACGCCGATCGGCCGATGCTATAGTCCGGTCGATCCCGAACGTCCGTTTCTGAGCGGTCGGGCTATCACTGCTCACAGGAGGTGCCTACGTGGCGGCAGAAAGCGTTAGCAAGAAGGACCTGGTCAGCGCCGTCGCCAAGCGCTGCGGGTTGAGCCAAGCGGAAACCGCCGGGGTGGTGGACGCGCTGCTCGAAGAGGTCACCAAGGCGCTCGCGGCGGGCAAGCGGGTCCGTCTGATCGGGTTCGGCACGTTCGAAATCCGCGAGCGGGCCGGCCGCCGCGGCGTCAACCCGCAGACCGGCAAGGCGATGACCATCCCTGCCAGCAAGTCGCCCGCCTTCAAGCCCGGTAAGGAACTGAAGGACGCGGTCGGCTGATCGTTCGGTCGTTCGCAAGGCAGCCTTGCGCCGTTGGGGTGCGAGTGCCAGCGGTGCTGACGAGCCGCCCGGCCGGGTGACCGGGCGGCTCGTTGCTCTTTCGTCAGTCCTCCAGCAGGTCAGCGTACAGCGGGTGCGCGGCGCATAGCTCGGCCACCGCGGCACGCACGCGGGCCTTCACGCCCTCGCTCTCCAGGTCGCCCAGCACGTCGGCGATCAGCCCGCCCACTCGCGCACACTCCTCCCGGCCGAAGCCGCGCGTGGTGATCGACGGTGTCCCCACCCGGATCCCGCTCGTCACGAACGGACTGCGCTCGTCGAACGGGATCACGTTCTTGTTGACGCAGATCCCAGCCGCCTCCAGCGCCGCCGCCGCGTCGCGCCCGGTGATCCCCTTGTCCGTCAGGTCCACCAGCATCAGGTGGTTGTCGGTCCCGCCCGAGGTGAGCCGATAGCCGCGCGCCGAGAGCACCTCGGCCAGCGCCGCGGCGTTGTCCACCACCGCCTGCGCGTACGCCCGGAACTGCGGGGTGACCGCCTCGGCCAGCATCACCGCCTTGGCCGCGATGCTGTGCATGAACGGCCCGCCCTGCTGCCCGGGGAAGACCGCCCGGTCGATGTCCTTGGCGTACTCCTCGCGGCAGAGGATCATCCCCCCCCGCGGGCCGCGCATGGTCTTGTGGGTGGTGAAGGTGACGATGTCGCAGAGCGGCACCGGGTCCGGATGCGACCCGCCGGCGATGAGGCCCATGACGTGCGCCATGTCGGCCATCAGCAGCGCGCCCACCTCATCGGCCACCGCGCGGAAGGCCTCCACCTCGTACCAGCGCGGGTAGGCGCTGGCGCCGAACAGGATCAGCCGGGGCTTGACCTCGAGGGCGAGGCGGCGGACCTCGTCCATGTCGATCCGCCCACTCTCGCGGCCCACGCCGTAGTGGGTGATGTGGTACATCTGCCCGCTGACGTTGAGCGGCATGCCGTGGGTCAGGTGGCCGCCGTGGTCGAGTTTGAGGCTGAGGATCCCGTCGCCCGGCTGGAGCAGGGCCTGGTAGACGGCGGTGTTGGCCTGCGCGCCGGCGTGGGGCTGCACGTTGACGTGCTCGCAGCCGAAGAGGGCCTTGGCGCGGTCGATGGCGAGCTGCTCGACGCCGTCCATGTTGGCGCAGCCGTTGTAGTAGCGCTTGGCGGGGTAGCCTTCGGCGTACTTGTTGCAGAAGATGCTGCCCTGGGCGGCGAGGACGGCGGGGCTGGCGTAGTTCTCGCTGGCGATCAGGATTAGGGTGTGCTGTTGCCGGTCGAGCTCGCTACGCAGCAGGTCGGCGACGGCGGGGTCGGTGTCGGCCAGGCGGTCATAGAGGGGCATCGCGGAGTCCTCCGGTTAGGATGGTCGCGACGGCCCAGGCGAGCGGCCGCGCCGAGGCTGCCGGCCGAGTGCTTCCCCGTGGTAGACCACGTGTCCTCGCCAGTTGCACCCGGCGGCGTGATGGGGGCATCATAGCAGCGGGTGAGGAAGGCGTCAACGTCAGTCGAGAGCGCCACGTTACCGGGCAGGGCGGGCGGGGTTCTCCTCGTCGTCGGCCCAGTGCCAGGGGTTCTCCTCGATGTACCGGCGCAGCCGCATCAGCGCCTTGTCCGAGCGGATGACGTGCTCGAAGTAGCCGCGCTGCCAGACGCTCGCCGCCGCCAGCCCACCACGCCTCGCCTCCGCCGTGACGGACGCCTTGAAGCACCCGACCAGTGACCCGAGCGACGCGCGACCCGGCCCACTTGCCCGCCCAACGTCCCCGCCGCCCGGTAGGGGCGACCGGCAGGTCGCCCGTTCCGCGTCACCCGCACCGTCGAAGACCAGGATTCCGTGCACGTGGTTTGGCATCACAACGAAAGCGTCCAACTCGACCCCGTCGCGGACCTCCGGCGCGCGCAGCCACTCTGTCTCGACGATCCTGCCGAGCTCGCTCAGGCCCACCTCGCCGTCCTCGACCCGCCCGAAGAGGCATTCGCGGCCCGCGGCCACGATCGTCACGAAGTAGCCCCCTGCTTGGCTGTAGTCGTAGCCCTGGAGGCGGACCGAGCGGCGGCTTTGACGCGGCTCACGGTGCAGATCCACAGGCCGACCATCCTCCCTGACGCCGGCGAGCCACTGGTCTCGCGCACACGTCCTGTGCCGCTCGGCGCGGTCAGAGCCCGGCGCGCCTGAGGAGCCTCTCGATGAGCGCCCACGTTGGTCCGGTGATGGAGCCATCTGCAGCCGGCTGGAGAACCGAGATCTTACCCAGTAGATCCGCGAGGGCAGGTTCATCCTCACGAGCAGGCAGGCCCCACCGAGGCGCGTTCACAAGCAACTCCGGCACCATGTCCTTGGGCAATGGCCCGCCATACAACTTGACGATGTCGTCGGCCAAGCGGACGAATTCATCTCCCGATTCCTGGAGCGCCCGCCGGAGCAAAGGCCAGCACTCGGCGATGGCGAACCACGCCATCGCTAACATCGCTTCTCGTTCGTCCCGTACTCCACCATCGGTGTGGTTCGCCCAGGCTTTGATCCGCCGCGTCATCCTGATCAGACAGCGTGGGTTGCGCGTGGTCGGTGTGCGGAACAGCTTGGCGGCGGCGTCCGCCAGGATCTGCAGGTGGCCATGGGCGTCATCCGGGAATTGCCGTTTGAGCAGTGCCTTCACGGCGCCGTCGTCGATTCCCGGCAGACTGACACGCAAGTCGAACATCTTCGCTAGGTAATGGTCTGCGTCGAAGTCACCGCTGTTGTAGTGCGACCGCAGCGCCGCTGTCAGCAGTGTCGGGTCGACGGCCACCACGAAGACCGCAGGCGCGCCGGTCGAGGTGAGGAAACGGATGGCCTCTAGGAACTCGATCTGACGGTCTGGCAAGCACCGGTCCATGTCGTCAATGCAGACCAGCAGGCGACGATCCGGCGTGTTGCCCCCCTCGTTGCCGAGCGCCGCCTGGGCGAGCTCCCGGAAACGCTTCGCCATTGCCGCGACGGGGTCGTCATCCGGGGCCTTGTCCTGCGCTGCCCGCTCTGCTTCATCAGCCCCGAGCACGCCCTTGAGCATCTCTGTAAGAGCGCCCTGGGCGAGACCGATGACCTTGCCTGCAGCGCCTGGCAACATGAGGGCGGTCGACTTCATACCGAAAGAGAGCCCCGCGACCAACACGGTCTTCAGTGCGCCCCGTAACGCCTTCTCGTCGCTCTTCCGGCGGTGTTCAGGGATGCGCTGCTACAGTTGCGCGACCATCGGTGACAGCAGGTCGGGACTGCCGTACTGCCAAGGATTGACCCAGAGGGCCGGGGCGAGGTACCGGCTCAGGCCGTCCCGGTACGTCTCCCTAGCGATGCGGGCAAGCAGATCGGTCTTGCCGCGGCCCCACGACGCCTGAAGGGCCACCACACTGCCGGACTGGACTCGGAACGGGTCGATGAGGAACAACGATTCGAGTAGACCCTTCATGAGCCTGTCGTGTCCCAGAGCGTCGTTTGGTAACAGTTCCTCTGCCGGGCTGGGCTGGTCGCCCTGCGGCTCAAAGAACTCCTGAGTGATGAAATCCGGCATGTGCTGCACCCCAGTGAGTTTCTGACACTGTACCACTTTGACTGCCCGCCAAGCAACCAATCCTCTGGGTGGTCTGCATTCGGAAGGGACGACCGGAAGGTCGCCAGCGCCGGTCGCGGCATCGCGACACCTGCCCCGGGGTGACGGTCTTCGGCGATGGCCGCCGGGCGACGCGGGCGACCTGCCGGTCGCCCCTACCGCGTCTTAGCCACGTCTTCCTGGATCGAGCGGCGGTACGACGCGCCGCTATGCCCCTTCGAGGATGACCATCCCACCCGCCGGCACCGTCACGCTCACCGCGCCCTCGACCGCGATCTCCGCCGCTTCGCCCGCCCGCTGCCCGTCCGGGCCGTACGTCCACAGCCGCGCCTTGCCGCCCTTCGGGCTCCACTCGAACTTGCGGCTCACGGTCGTGACCACCCGCTCCTCCCCCACCACCCAACCCGGACCGATCTCGCGCACCGTCAACGGGTAGAGCTTGCAGACGAAGTTGTCCCGCTCCGTGAGCAGCAGGTTCACCGCCATCGGCGAGTAGACGCAGCCGACCGAGAGGCAATCCTTGACCGCCTCGAAGACCCCGCGCAGCGTCGTCTCGTCGCCGAAGTTGCCGAGCACCAGCGGCACCGGGCTGAGATGGCCGTCGCACATCCGCCAGAACCCGTTGCCGCCCTCCACGAAGCGGTGGATGGGCAGCCGGCTCTGGCTGCGCAGGCAGTTGCCGCCGTTGCCCAGGAAGAACCCCGTCCGGCCGAGCGCCAGCGCCGCGAGCTGGGGCTGCGACGCCTCCGTGCTGAACCCGTTGTCGCTCTTCAGCCGCACCACCTCGCCGTCCGGGCCCAGGTCCGCACTGAACCCGTCCCAGCGCGAGT
>JACPDV010000051.1 GCA_016183835.1 Armatimonadota bacterium | reverse complement strand
GTGAGAGCGTGTGAATCTTTCTTGGAGGCCCAAAAGGAGTCACGCAGCGGACAGCGAATCCTCGGGGTGAGCCCGAGGGAACCGCGATGAGCCAGGACCAGCAGCCAGAGACGGAGCAACCGGGGTTGTTCGAGGAAGCGCCGGGTGAGACGCCGCCGCGGGCGCCGCGGCAAGGTCCGCGGCGGCTGCGCTCGCCGGAGCGGCAGCAGGTGGAATGGCGGGAGCTGAGCCTGGACGACACGCTGCCGGAAGACCACGAGGCGCGGGGCCTGTGGGCCTATGTGGCGGGTCTCGACCTGAGCGCGTTGGAGGCGCAGATCCAGTCGGTGGCGGGCGGGGCGGGCCATCCGGCGGCGGATCCGCGGCTGCTGACTGCGCTGTGGCTGTATGCCACGTTCAAGGGGGTGGGCAGCGCCCGGGAGCTGGACCGGCTGTGCCGGGAGCACCTGGTCTACCGCTGGCTGTGCGGCGGAGTGAGCGTGAACTACCACAGCTTGGCGGACTTCCGGGTGGCGCACGAGGAGTTCCTGGAGGCGTTGCTGACCGCCAGCGTGGCGGCGCTGCTGGAGCAGGAGTTGGTGAGCCTGGAGCGGGTGGCGCAGGACGGGATGCGGGTGCGGGCGAGTGCGGGGGCGGCCTCGTTCCGGCGGCAGAAGACGCTGGAGAGCTGCCTGGAGCAGGCGGAGGAGCAGATGGCGGCGTTGAAGGCGGAAGCGGCGGGGGATGGGGCGGCGGGGAGCCGGCGGCGGCGGGCCGCGCGGGAACGGGCGGCCCGCGAGCGGCAGGCGCGGGTGACGGCGGCGCTGGCGGTGCTGCCGGAGGTGGCGGCGAAGAAGAAGGCTGGGGAGCGGGAGCAGGCGCGGGCGTCGACGACCGACCCGGAGGCGCGGGTGATGAAGATGGCCGACGGGGGGTTCCGGCCCGCGCACAACGTGCAGTTCGCCACGGACACGGGGAGCGGGTTCATCTTGGGGGTGGAGGTGACCAACAGCGGGAGCGACATGGGCCAACTGGCGCCGATGGTGAAGCAGATCGAGGCGCGGTGCGGCCAGCCACCGGGGGCGATGCTGGTGGACGGGGGGTACACGAAGCTGGAGGACATCGAGCAGGTGAGCGGGCGGACGGAGGTGTATGCGCCGGTGCCGAAGCCGAAGGATCCGGCGCGCGACCCGCACCAGCCGCTGGCGAGGGATAGTGAAGCGGTGGCGGCGTGGCGGGTGCGGATGGGCACGGCGGAGGCCAAGGCGAGCTACAAGGAGCGGGCGGCGACGGCGGAGTTGGTGAACGCGCAAGCGCGAAACCACGGGCTGCGGCAACTGCCGGTCCGGGGGCAGCGCAAGGTGCGGTGCATTGCCTTGTGGTACGCCCATGCGGAGAACTTCCGGCGCCTGCTGGCGCTGGGACTGCTGGGGCGTTGAGCGAGGCAGCCCGCCGGGAGGCGGGTGAAGCGCCGGCAGGGGCTACGGGGTGGTGCAGCGGCCCGCGGGCGGTGGTACGCCCGAGGCTGCGCGCGGTGTGATCGCCGGGCGGGAGGGGCAGTTCACGATGAAGGCTGAACACAAACGACCGAGATGGCCAGTCGGCGGCTTCGAGCCGCGATTGGTTCATGGGCTCTGAGGACACGCCTCTCCGCGCCGGGTCTCGGTCGCTGTCTGAGCGGCTCCGGCGGGACCGCCTGTATGCCGCTCACTGGGCGTTGGCGCACCAGTCCACTACGACGCCGGTAGTGATCTGATGGAGCGTCTGCGCGATGTCGCCTATCTCGGCCACGTAGAGCACGAAAGTGCCGTCCTTGCCGTAGGTGAAGGCAGTCTGCCGCTGGTCGGGTGACCAGACGGCGCTGACGATGCGCTCCGCCGAGGCCGGCCCGCCGACGGACGCGACGGCCGCCTTGAGGTCCGGTCCCGAGACGAGACACGTCACGCCCGACCCATCGGCGTTCAGTTGGTAGAGCCCCAGCGGAGCGCTGATGGAGCCCTCACGGGCCATGGTCAGCAGCCGGCCGTCCGCGCCGATAGCGGGCGCGCTGACGCTGCCGAACTGCGGCAGCGCGACCAGCAAGTGCGGGGTCGGGTTGGCGGCGTCGGCATCGATCACCATTATGTCGTGCTTAGCCGGCCCGATGAAGTAGATCTCGTGGCTGTTCGCCGCCCACCTGCCCCCGGGCGACGTGGCGCCGGTGCCCGGCCAAAGCAGATGCTCGGCGCCGGTGGCGATCTCGCGTACGTACAAGTCGTATCCGGTGTTGTAGTCGTTGCGCGACGAGTTGTAGAGCATCCTTCGCCCGTCCGGCGAGATCAGCGGGGTGAAGTTCTGGCCGTTGGGGCTGTTGGTCAACTGCTGGTTGGCGCTGCCGTCAGCTCCAACCCGGAACACCTCGAAATCGCCCGTCACGGTGTGGTTGTACGCGACCCAGGTGCCGTCGGGATGCCAGGAACCGCTCTGCCCGTCATGGGCCAACAAGCGGTCGCCGGTGCCGTCCGGTCTGATGCTGCGCAGGTCTGAGCTGGTGCCCCACGGCGCCGTCCAGCGGGAATAGAGCAAGCGGCCGGGCCGGCTCGCCGCCGGCAGCTTCTCCAACACGACGTTCGACCACTCCTGTGTCCCCCCCGCCACCAACTCGACATTCGCCGCACGGGGCAAGTGGCCGGGCAGCTCCACCTCCACCCGCGCCTTGCGGGCCTGTCCGGCGGCCAGCGGCACCGGCAGCGTCAGTGGGGTCGTCCCGACCTCCTGACCGTCCAGCTTCACCGTGGCGCCGGGCGGGCGCGTCGTGACGCGGAGGGTCGCGACAAGCGGGATCTCCTCGATCCGCACCGGGCGAGCCGGCACGCGGAGGAGGTCCATGTCTTCGGCCGCCGCTTCGAACCGCGGCCGTTGCTGGTGGCCGGCGCGCTGGGCCCAGTCCGCCACCTGTTCCTGTACGTACCCCGCCAGGCGCGCCAGCCGGACGACGCCGTCGGCGTCCTTCGCCTCGCCCTGGAGGCCCCTGATCAGGTACCAGGAGAAGGCGCCGTGGAGCTCGGCGCGCATCTCCCACGCCCGCTGGCCGACGTCGCACGCCAGCAGCAGGGCGGCCGCCGGCGCAGGCTTGCCGGCGCCAGGGAGGCACACCGGCCGAACGCCGCGCGCCATGCCGTCGCTCAACACGGCATCGGGGTCCGACCGGCCGGCGTTCGGGTCGTTGCGGCAGGCATCGATGACGAACAGCAGGCGGCTGGCTTGCAGGCCGGCGAGCTTCGTGTTGAGCATCGACACCGGCAAGGCGGTGTCGGCAACCAGGTCGCGGTCGGTGTCTTGCGTAAGCAGGTACGACGTGTCGCCCACCTGCTGGCCGTGCCCGGAGAAGAAGAAGATCAGCGTGTCGCCTGCCACGGCGCACTCCTTGGCAAAGCCCAAGGCCCGAAGGACGTTGCCTTTGGTGGCGCGCTGGTTCCAGTCCGCCGCATCGCTGGTGAGGACCGCGATGTTGCGGTCGCGCAGCCCGGATGCACGGAACGTGTCGGCGATGGCGCGCACATCGGCCACCGCGTAGTGCAGGCTCGAAATCCCCTCGTTGTCGTAGGTGTCAACCCCCACTGCGACGACGTAGGTGTCCGCCGTCGCCGCAGTGGCGAGGAGCAGCAGGCAGAGCATTCGGCGCATGGCGAGCACCCCCGATCACTCGGTTTTGACCACAGGGAGTGTAACGCGCTTGCGTCGGGTGTGCAACGTGGCGGCCAAGACCCCAGACGGCCACGCCCGTGGCGACACGCAACCGTCAGCCGTGCGCCGCGCGGGCCGACCTGGGGCCGCTCCACGCGCTCCTGGCCCGGCTCGGGCCGGCGCCCGCGTGCACCGTGACAGGCCCCGACTGAGCCGCCTCCGCGGCGCCGCCAGCCTTGACCACCCCGCCCCCCGGTGCTACGATAATGGTGTCGTCGTGGCGCCGGGAGAAGGCAGCATGTTGCTCGTCAAACTGTCCGAACACCCCGATGGCAGCATCACGGCGGAGACGCCCCGCCAGGTCCTCGGCC
>JACPDV010000347.1 GCA_016183835.1 Armatimonadota bacterium | reverse complement strand
TTGCCGGCTCCGCACATGGTCGTCGCCCCTGCGGCCGCCTAACCATCGCAGGAGTGCCGCGACCACGCCTGGGTGGTTCACCTGCGACGACAGGTCGCTCCCATAGAAGGCGTCCGCCACCACGTCGCCCGGCTCAGGTTCGAGGGCCGTTTCGAGGAGTGCCCACATGCGGGACTGCAGGTCGACGTCGCCTGGGGACTTGGCGGCCACTTCCGATGGCCAACGCGCAAGTTGGCCCAGACCGGCTCGCGGGTGTTCCGCTGCGGCCGAGACCCACTCCGCGAAGTACTCCGTGACGAGTTCCTCATCTGCGAGCCACAGGATGGCGGTGGCCAGCCCCCATGAGAAGCCTCGGCGGGCGCGGGCGCGGACCGCGTCGATTATCCGCTGCCGCTCTTCCGCTGGCACACCGAGGCGCACCGCAACATCCAGCATCACGCTGCCGACTTCTGGGTCCATGCCCTCGTGGTCGCATCGCTCGGCCGCCTCCAGAAGTGCATTGACGATCCCGTCGTCGCGGTACCCGATGCGTGAGATAGTCCAGGCAGCCTGTTGTGGGTCGCCTTGCCCCAGCATCTCGACAGCCCGCTGCAGGATCGCGGCTCGGACCGTCTCGAACCTGTCCTGGCTACACCCCTTCAGCCAGGACTCGAGCAGCCCACGTAAGTGGTACTGCTCTGTTTCCGCATCGGCCGCAGGCGGCAGGGCTGATCCGATGCACAACGGAACGAGCAGCTGCTGCAACGCTGTTTCGGCTGCCTCGACGTCACCAGCTGTGGCGTCGAAGAGCCTGCGCAGAGCAGTGAATGCCAAGTCCAGGCGCTCCTTCACGCTCAGGTCGGCATGTTGGGCCGGGTCAACAAGGCGGGCGGCTAACTCGCGAAGCGGGTCCACCCCGCGCGTTTCCCGCAGTTCCGCCTGGAGCTGCGCAAACAAGCTCGCGACGGTGCTCATTGCCGGGGCCTCCAGCGGTTCTTTTCCGCCAAGCGGCAGAGGTAGGCGTGGACGAACGGGTGCCTCCACCGCCATGTTCGATTGGTCTCCTCCATGACCAGCCCGCCGGAGAGTGCTTCGAGGTACAGCGCCCGGCACTCTTCCTGCTCGAGGCATGCATCGCCGGCCCCGCTTTGTAGCCAGTCCTGGTCACCGTATCCCTGGCCCAGGTTGGCTGTCCCGGCTGCCGCGCGGGCCAGGGCCTCCGGGAGGCGATCTGGATGCATCCACACTTTTCGTCGCCCGCACTTGGTGACGAACCAGCGAACGACCCGGGCTGCGAGAGCGTCGCGCGCGCCATCCTCGTCTGCAAGCAGTCGTTCTGCCGCGTGACGGTCCTGCTCGTATAGCTGGAGGAAGGCGCCCCAGATGACCGGCTGTCGCAGCTCCGCGACAAGCCAGTCGGGTACCGGTTCTGCGGTCGCCGCTGCCGCCTCTGTGCCCAGCGTCGCTAGTCCGTCCGACTGGTCGTACGCTTGGGCGGCACTGGGGCCCACGCCTGCGGCAGCCTGGAACCGGGCCGCGATGCCGGGTGCCGAGTGTGTGGCCGCGGCCAACAACTCGTCTACGTCAAAGGGAGGCACTACGAGCACCGGAGGGACCTGCCCACCGTAACCCATGCCATGGCGGTCCAAGCCCAGAATCTCAACGAGCCTATCGCGGTCGCCTCGCCGGCAGGATGCGATAAGCGTTGCGGCAGGCGCCGGCCTCAGGCCATCGGCGTCACGCGACACTGATCCCCAGAGCGCGCAAAGCAGCCGCCGGAGCACGCTCAGATCGCTGCCATGCTGCTCATCGAGGCCGTCAAGCCCAAGCAGGGCGAGCGGGCGCGCAGCCTCCAAAGCCGTGGACGCCGCCTCCAACCGCCGGATAGCCTCTGCGTTGGATTCACTTCGACGGCTTGGCAGACAGCACCACTCGTCCGCCAGGACCCGCGACATCCACCGGCTATCGTCCTGCGCGGCGGTCGCGGCCTCGCCAACATAGCACAAGGGTGAGTGCTCATCGCCCTCTCGCGCCGCCCGTTCGAGCAGCCATTGGTGGAGCAAGGCTGATTTACCAACGCCGCCCTCCCCGGTAACGAACACAAGCGGCGACTGTGTGCAGTACTCATCGAGTTCGCGTACAAGTCGTGGTCGGGGCAATAGCCCCGCGTCCGGCTCGGCCGGCGGCGAAGCGCGCCACTGAACCGCATTGCCCATTTCGCTTCGGACTTGCTGGCGCGCTTTGTCGGCCAATTCCTTTCGTGACAGCCGCTTCGCCTCTGTTGACCCGGTAAAGGCATAGCGCAATGACCGTGCGCCGATCCACCGAGCGGCTGTCGTCCCGGTGATCGTCCGCATCATTCCGAAGACCAACTGGGAGATCCCAGAATCGACCTCGTCCTCGGTACAGCCGAGACTCCTTCCGAACCGTCGAAGGTCCTCCACCCACTGGTCCTCCGCAAGCTCCGGCACTGCCGCAGTCTGGTCGAAGATGCGCAGTTGGCGCTGCCGGATCCTGTCCAGCGTGCTTTGCTTACGCCTGCGGCTGGGACTCCGCTCCTCCTCCTCAACCCCGAGGGCGCGCTTGAGCGCCTTGGCCACTCCACTGCGCCGCTCCCGCCACGCACCGGCTAGTCGCTGGTTCATCAGCAAGTAGAAGCGCTCAACCCGCACTCCGGCCGGCAGTGAGGCAACGCTCGCATCGAAGGAGCGCACCACTTCGGCGACCTTCGATAGCGGGAACGCACTGGATTCGCTGTAGATGGAGGACTTGACCTGCACCAGCGTTACCCGCGTGGCGCTTAGCTCATCGACGTGCTGGACGTAGCCATCCTGGTATCTCTCGTTCGTGATGCCATCGACCCGGATGAGCTTGAGCAGACCATCCAAAGGGCCACCGGGCTCGCCAGACCAGTTGTGCGAACGGCCACCAGGCCTGTTTGGCACAGCATCTGGTAGAGGAAGCCCGCAATGGCCGCCGGTCCACCGGCGAATGATTCGCTCACTACCCCTCCCCGCCTGTCCGCCGCCGAACGCCGCCCGCAGTGGTGGCATCCTGGCGCCGACAAGCAGCACACTGGTTCTGCACGCCGTGCGACGTTCGGCGCTGCACGCCTTCAACCGACAGGGCAGCAGTCCTCCGCGTGTCATGTATAGATACCGATTCAGATACATGCTCCAGCGGCTTGGCAACTGGGGAGGAACCGGCCACACTTGCCACTGACGCCGCCGCCCCCCACCTACCTCCCCATCCCCGCCAACCACCCTGCCCCCCTTCCCTTCCCCCCCGCCCCCGCCCGGTCCAGCGCCGTCTCGCCCGCCGCGTTCCGCGCCTCCACCTGCGCCCCGTGCTCCACCAGCACCTGCAACACCTTCGTCCCCGCGTTCCGCGCCGCCGCCACGTGCAGCGGCGTGTTGCCTTCCACATCCCGCGCGTCCACGTCCGCCCCGTGCTCCAGCAGCCAGATCACGCCCCTCACATCCTCGTGCGCGGCGAAGGCGTGCAGCGGCGTGCGGCCCTCGTTGTGGTTGATGTCGAACCCATGTTGCACGAACAGCTCGGCGAGCTCGTAGTGCCCGTTGCCGTGGCGCTGGAGATGCCCCACCGCCGCGTAGAAGACCGCCGGCGTCAGGGTCGCGCCATGCTCCAGCAGCGCCGCTTGTCCGCCCCGCGCAGCTCCGCTTGCCCGCCGCGCGCCACCTCGAACACCAGCCCCAGCTCCGGCTCGGCCCCGTCGGCGAGCAGGTAAGCGGCCAGCCGGACGTGGCCCTCGCGCTTGCGGATGGTGTGGTAGTCGTGACAGACCAGCCGGAGCAGCGCCTGCCGGTCGGACGGCCCGCAATCCGCCACGAACGGGATGACGGCGTCCGCCCGGCCCTGCCGGGCGGCTTCGCGAAGGGCCGTCCTCATTGCCGCGCCCACCGCCGCACCGCCGCCCACGTCTGCCCCGGCACCGACGCGTAGTGCCAGAACCCCACCGCCACCCCCAGCTCGCGGGCGACCCCCAGCAGCGCCTCCGTGCTCTGCGTGTCGCTGGCGTAAAACAGGTGCTCCGCCCCCGCCGCATCGGTGTACCGGTACTGGTGCACGCACTCGTAGGGCAGCCACAGCCGCTGCACCGCCGTCGCCGCCGCCACCTCCGGCGCCGGCGCGTAGGGCGAGGCGATCTCACGCTTGCCCGTCAGCGCATAGTCCCGGCTGTAGGCCGGCAAGCCCATCACCAGCTTCGCTTTCGGCACGTGGCTCAGCCAGTACCGCATCGCATCCCTCGCCCACGGCCGCGTGCTCACCGGGCCCACCGCCGTGCTCGACGGGCTGATCATGTCGTAGCACATCACGCGCACCAGGTCGCACGCCTTGCCCACCACCGCCGCGTCGTACCAGCCGCCGTCGATCCCCGCCTCCGGGTCCGCCGCCGGCGCCGCGTTGCTCCGCCACGTGCACATCACGTAGCTGACGCACATGCTCAGCTTCCGCCCGTCGGCGCGGAGCGCCTTGGCCGCCTCGCGGAGCAGCGCGCTGTAGGCGTCCCGGCACTTAGCGTCGAGGCTCTCGAAGTCGAGATCGATCCCGTCCAGCCCCTCGGCGCGACAGCGGGCCAGGTACTCGCCGATCAGCTTCGTCCTCGCCTCGGGCGTCTCGAAGGCCGCGCCGTCGTGACCGCCGACCAGCCCGTAGACCTGGATGCCCAGCGCGTGACAGCCGTCCACGAACGCCTTCGGCGTGCCGCCGGCAACGCTGATGGAGCTGAGCAGGTCGGCGTTGGGCTTCAGGGAGTCGATCGTGTGCACATCCTGGTAGACGACCCACGGCGAGAGGCAGCGGCGCGGCGGCGGGAGCTTGGCGTCGGCCACCGCGGTCAGCGTCAGGACGTAGCGGAGGCAGTCGGCGCCGTCGGGGTTCTGGCCGTAGCCCGCCAGGTAGAGCTCGAGCTGGTGCGTCTCGCGGTTCTCGAGCAGCGCGAAGTTGGACAGCTCGATCTCCGGCTGGCCCAGCTGCCGGTCGTCGATGGCGGTGACGGTGGCCTTCTTCAGCGCCGCTTTCGCCTCGTCCACCTCGGCGATCACGAGCGGATAGCGCGGGGAGTTCCCCACCGGCGGCACGGCCGAGATGTTGCCGATCCAGTAGAGCTTGCCCGTCAGCGAGTGGCGCAGCATGCGGTGGTAGGAGGATGGCGAGTAGAACGGCGTGCCGTCGTCGTACTGCCATTCGGCGGGCGGGCTGAGGGTCTGGCCGCCGTCGGCCGAGAGGCTGAAGAACTTGCGTCCGGGCAGCTTGGCGACGGTGCCGTCCCAGCCGTGGGTCGAGGCGCGCCAGACCACCAGCAGGCGGCCGTCGCGCAGCTCGGCCACCTCGGGCTCCATCAGGCCGCGGGCCGACCACTCGGGCGAGATCTCGGTGCGCCCGCCGGGCCGCCATTCGTACGTCTGCTTCGCAGCGTGCCACCGGCCCAGGAACAGCACCGAACCCATCCGCCATGGCCGCTGGTCGTTGCGCGGGTCGCCGGGCGCGTTGGCGTGGGCGAGGCAGTAGACCAGCGAGCCGTCGGCGCGGACGAGCAGGTTGCTGCCCGGGTAGCCCTCGTTGCGATTGAGGAAGGTGGGCTTGAGCGGCTCGTTGGGGTCGAACGGGTCGCCGTCTTCGTAGCGGAACTGGACGGGCTCGGTCCAGGTGCGGCCCTGATCGGCGGAGACGCGCCAGTAGGTGAAGCAGTGGTAGAGCCCGCCCTGCACGATCTGCCGCAGCCAGGCCTGGACGAGCCGGCCGGAGGCGGGGTCGAAGGCGTTGACGCACTCGCCCTCCCACACGGTGACGCCCTTGTAGTCGAGGTTGTTGGAGGTCTGGATGGCGGTGTACTCGCTCCACGTGCGGCCGTTGTCGGCGGACCAGCGGGCGCGGATGTTGCCGCCCACGTCGTTGCTGACCTCGCGGGCGTGCACCTCGCGCCGCTCGAGCCCCGGCCCGACGTAGAGCACCTGCACCAGCTCGGCCTCGCGGGTGTGGGTGTGCGGCTCGTAGAGGTCTTTCTGCACGGTGCAGATGGGGGTGTTGACCTGCCACGGGAGCGGCTCGGCGGCGACGGAGGAGCAGGCGAGGGTGAGAGTGAGGAGAGTCATGGCGCGAAGTTCGCGCGAAGCGGGGCGGTATCCTGCGCGGCGCCGCAGGCTGGGCCGCTGGCTGTGGACAGATGCCGGTGTGGTGCGGGCGCCCTCGCCCGCCGCGTGTGCCCGGGAGCGGGCGCGGCGCCAAACGCGGGCGAGGGCGCCCGCGCCACACGGGGAAGGCTGTCCAGCGACAGCCTGACGCCTACGGCAGCTCCCCCACCGTGGCCGCCACCACCGGCAGGTCGAACCGCACGAACTCCGGGTACTTCTGCCCCGCCCCGGTGTTGAACAGCACCACCCGCTCGTCCGCCCCCACCCATCCGGCGTCCACCAGGTGGTGCAGCGCCGCCAGCGTCGCCGCGCCCTCGGGGCAGACGTACAGCCCCTCCGCCGCCGCCAGCTCGCGCGTCGCCTCCGCCATCTCCTCGTCGCTCACGGCCACGCACGTGCCGCCGCTCTCGCGCACCGCCCGCAGCATGAGGTAATCGCCAATCGCCCCCGGCACCCGCAGGCCGCTCGCCTCGGTGTGCGGGTCCTCCCACGGCCGCGCCAGCTCCACGCCCTCCTCGTACGCCCGCACGATCGGCGCGCAGCCCGCCGCCTGCGCCACCACCATCCGCGGCCGCCGGCCGCCGATCCACCCCAGCGCCTCCATCTCCGCGAACGCCTTCCACATCCCCACCAGCCCCGTGCCGCCGCCCGTGGGGTAGATCACCACCTCCGGCAGCTCCCACCCGAGCTGCTCGGCCAGCTCGTAGCCCAGCGTCTTCTTGCCCTCCACCCGGTACGGCTCCTTGAGCGTGGACAGGTCGAACCAGCCGCGCGCCGCGGCGTTGGCCTTGACGATCCGCCCGGCGTCGCTGATCAGGCCCGCCACCAGCCAGACCTGCGTCCCGGCCACCGCCGCCTCCACCTGGTTGATCAGCGGCGCGTCGACCGGCATCACCACCCCCGCCGGCAGTCCCGCCCGCGCCGCGTACGCCGCCAGCGCGCCGCCCGCATTGCCCGCGCTCGGCGCTCCGAAGGCGGTGGCGCCCAGCTCCTTCGCTCGCGACACCGCCGCCGCCATGCCGCGCGCCTTGAACGTGCCCGTGGGGTTTTGTCCTTCGTCCTTCACCAGCAGGTGCCGCAGTCCCATCCGCGCGCCGAGCCGGTCGGTCCGCAGGAGCGGTGTGTACCCCTCGCCGAGGCTGACGATGTTCTCGGCCCAGCGCACGGGCAGCACCTCGCGATAGCGCCACAAGCTGGCCTCGCGGCCGGCGAGCCTGTCGCGGCTGAAGCCCTTGCCGGCCGCCCCGAGGTCGTAGCGGGCGTAGAGTACCTTGCCGCAGGCGGTGCAGACGCCGTGCAACTCGTCGGCCGAGGTGGTCTCTCCGCACCAGGTGCACTCGAGGTGGGTCAGCGTGCTGCCCGTGGCGATCCCGTCGGCGGTGGTCATGGCTTACCCCTCGTCTCCCGGCCGCACCGGGTCGAACCGGCCCTCGCCGCTGAGCACCGCCCACGCGTTCCGGCAGGCGGCGGCAAGGCAGGCCAGGCGCGATTCGTCGGTGATCCCCGCCACGTGCGGCGTCCAGATCACGTTGTCGAGCTGCATCAGTGGGCTGGCGAAGTCGGGCTCGTGCTCACTCACGTCGAGCGCGGCGCCGGCCAGACGGCCCTCGACGAGTGCTGCGTGCAGCGCCGCCTCGTCGACGATGCCGCCGCGCGCCGTGTTGATGAGGTGCGCCGTGGGCCGGACCAGGGCCAGCTCCTCGACTCCGATCAGGTGGTAGGTGGCCGCGGTGCGCGGGACGTGGAGGGTGATGAAGTCGGCGCACCGGAGGAGCTCGTCGAGGGCCACGTAGCGCAGCCCGACGCCCTGGGCGAAGGTCTCGTCGAGAACGATGTCGTGGCCCAGCAGGTCCATGCGGAAGCCGGCGGCGCGGCGAGCCATCTCCTTGCCGATGTTCCCGACACCCACGATGCCGAGGGTCTTGCCGTACACGTCCCGGCCCACCACGCGTCGCCACTCGCCTCCGGCGACCATCCGCTGGTTCTGGGGGATGCGGCGCGCCAGCATGATCAGCAGCCCGAACGCATGGTCGGCGACGGCATGCCGGTTGGCGCCCGGGGTGACGGTGACCACCACGCCGTGCTCTTCGGCGGCGTCCAGATCGATGCTGTTGAAGCCGACACCGGTACGGGCGATGGTCTTGAGGCGCGGGAGGGCGGCGATCACGCGGCGGGTGAAGGGTTCGGTGCCGCAGCAGACGGCGTCGCAGCCATCGACCCGGGCGATCAACTCGTCCTCGCTCATGCCGGGCCAGCCGGGCTCGACGAGCACCTCGCAGCCCCGCTCGCGGAGCCATGCGAGCGGCGGCGCGTCCGGGGGCGCCTGGTAGGAGAGGATCTTGACACGCACCTGGGCCACGCCTCCCACGCCGCCGCCGGATCCCTCACACCGGCGATGGCCGAGCGGAAGATGCGGCGCACGACCTGCTGATTCCTGCTGCCCGGCCGACGAGCATGTTGCCCCGAGGTCGGCCGTGCGCTACGGGGCCACGATGGCGAACCGCGTCCCGGTGAACGTCGCGGTCTGCGGCGCCACCAGCACCTGGCCTTGCGGGCCGGCAACGCTCTGGGTGGCGTTGCCCTGGATGGTGTCAGCCTGAAACGTGCCGGCGGCGTTGACGGTCGTGATGCTGCTCAGCGCCCCGGCCGTGTCGAAATGGAAGTTCTGGTAGCTGAACGCGAAGCCGTCAGTGCCCTGCGAGCGCCACTGGCCGATGCCGGTGCCGGCCTGGTCGGAGCCGGTGGTGATGAACACGCCGCCCGCGGCGAACGCGGCGAGCGCGCGAAAGGCGGGACCCGGCGTCTGCGGCGTGATGTTCCACGAGCCCTGGACCGTGGGCGTCTGGGCGGCGGCGGTATGGGTGCCGCAGCCGACCGCCAAGAGAGCCAGTCCCAGCACGCTGAGCGCGATCAGAGCGATGCCTCGTTTCATGGTCAACTCCGTTCGCGCGGTTCGTGAAGCGGGGCGCGGCCCCTCCCCACGGGCAGATCGGCGAGGTCGCCCCTTGGAATGCTCGGCAGGCTTCATCCTGAGCACGGACGCAGTATGGGGCGCTGTGGTAGAGGTGCCCCGAACTCCGGGAGAGCCGGTAGCCGGGAGGTGTCTGCACTGCGACCACCAAGAGCCGGGGGCCATCTGTGGACACCAGCTTGTTTCGCTTTCCGCGGGAACACCACACCACTGCCTGTAGTGCGGCAGGCGCAAATACGTATGATGTCCGCTGAAACCTGAAAACCCAGGCGCTCGCCCTGGCAGGGCGAATGGCCGCAGTGCGGGACCCAGGCGTGCTAGCAGAGGGTGGCGTCAGGCGTCCCAACCCGGCCGTAGAGATGAGCGAACTTCTCCTGGAGCCTGGCGAGGTAGGGGTGGGCAAGGCGCCAGCGGGCGGCTTGGCATTGGGCGAAGGGCTCGACCCAGGGACGGGGCAGCAGGCACAGCTCGAAGAGGTCAACGACGAGGTTGGCGCCGCCGGGCGGGGGAAACGGATCGAGGAGCATGAGGTTCTTCCGGTCGATGGTGACGAGTCTGGCCCGGTGTTCCTGCCAGCGTTTGGCGCTGTCGGACTTGTTCTCCTGCAGGCTGGCGGCGGCCCACGCGGCGCGGTAGGATCCATCGAGGTCGAGGCAACGGCAGAGCAGAATCGTCGCAGTGTTGTTGTGCTCGATATCGCAGTCCTGCGTCATGACGACGCGGAGGCCGACCTCCAACCGGACCCCGAGTTCAAGGGTCTCGTCAAAGAACAGGTTGGGTTCGGCGGACTGGGGGCCGAACGGAATGGCGGCGGGGCACTCGAGAATCTCGCCCTGGTGGAGACGGGCGTCGGCTGGGGTGATGGGGGCATACCAGGCAGGATCGCTCACGGCTCCTCCGCGTCGATCCAGACGGAGATGCGGTCCCGGGGCAGATCGGCGAGGCGTCCACGCCAGCGGAACTCGGAAACGACCTGCTCCAGGTAGAGCAGCGGGCCGACGAGGTCGTCGCCAAGGGCGAGGATGGGGCCGGCGAAGCCAAGCTCCACCAAGCGGAAGGGCTCCTCGCAAGGCGAGACGCCGCCGGGGATCTGGTGGAGCGTGGCAGAGCTGGCGGCCACCTGGGGCGGTGGGCCTAGGGGCAAGGCGAGGCGGAGGCCGTAGTAGGTGCCGGCCGTGAAAGCGCTGCTTGCCTGGTTGCTATCGGACTCGGCCCCAGAATCCAGTTTGCACGTCAGCATCGGTGAGCTCCTGGAAAGCCAAGACGAGCAGCTCATGCGCGGGATGGAACCACTCGTCGTGGTGTGTGGCGTCGGCCGCCGGTGCCGGTCCCTGAGCGCTGAGCTCGAGGACGAGGACGGGCCTGTTGGCGCTGATGTCGTGGGCGGAGAAGAGGCGCATGAGCAGTTCGCCCGGGAAGCTCTCTGGTGAGAAAACCGCACGCCACTCGAGGCTCTTCATCCCGTTGGCGACTCGGTCGGCGCGGGCCCGCCAGGCGAGATCGGGCAAAATGGCGCCGAGCTGTTCCAGGCGGTCCCAGCCCTCGCCGGAGGCGAGGTGGCCGATGTAGGTGAGTTCAAATCTGGGCTGAGCGAGGGGTCCGAGTTGGTGGGTCTGGGCGAAGGCCGTGAAGGCGGTGAGATGGCGGACGAAGCGGGCATAGACGGCGGGGAAGCGGGGGTACGGCCGGTCGGGGGCGGCCCGCCAGTTGGTGACTAGGCGGTCGCGTTGGAGTTGGACGAGCCACTCGCCATCCGGTGTGCCGAACCAGACACGGGGGAGGGGGTGCTCGGAAGAGAGTTGGAGCGCTGGTCCGGCGGTGCCGGGTGGGGCCAACTCTGGCTTCTCGTCGTAGTCGGTGTAACCGTCGAGTTGCTGTTCGAACATGCCGATATGCCGCGCGCGGAAGCCGGGCAAGGGCTTGAACGCCACGCCGCACACCACCTCCACAAGAGGCGGGTGCTCGTAGCTTGGAAGTGCGGGAGCGGCCACTGACGGACTCCTGCTCAGCAAGGCTGAGTGCCTCGCCGTGCCGTATTGGTTACTAACGCGCAAGGCACCTCCTTGTGTGCCAGATAGACAGATCCATCGCTTGCTCTGTTGTTCCAGTGGCCTCCGTGGGAGCTGAACCGGCGTATCATGCCCAGGCAGGTTGAGCCGCGCGCCGCGAATCCCGCCAACAACGGTCACCGCGCAGCGCGGGCTGGCACGATCTGCCTCGCGATACACGGCACGAGGCCCGACCTCGATGCGCGACGCGGTGGTGGAGCTGTGTCGCCGGCACGCCGAGTAGGCCTCCCAGCATGGTCAAGGCCCGCCGCCCGTCGCCGCGGGAAGCGGATGCCCCCCATACGCCGCCAGCCCCGCCAGCGCCGCCAGCAACACCAGGAACTCCACCAGCCCCGCCCGGTCCGGCTCGTCGGCCGCCTGCGCGCCGGCCTGCACGAGGCGCAGCAGCACCATCAAGACCAGCAACCCCTCGGTGGTGGCGCACCCCAGCGCGGCCGCTGCCAGCACCAGCAGCCAGCGCTGATTCCGCGTCAGGCTCCGCAGCCCGCGCGCGCCGTCGAGCTGCCACACCGGCAGGAGGTTGAACAGGTTGATCCACGCCCCCACCTTCGCCACCGCCAGCCAGTAGGGCGAGCCCGTCGCCAGCGCCACGATCCAGCACACCACCGCCGCGCCCAGCCCGTAGCTCGGGCCCGCCAGGCCGATCCGCGCCTCCGCCACCGGGTCGGTCACGCGCTCGCGAAGGCGGATCATCGCCCCGAAACCGGGGATGAACATCGGCGCCGTGGCCGCGATGCCGTAGCGCCGCAAGGCCAGCACGTGCCCCATCTCGTGGACGTAGATCGAGAGGACCAGGCCCAGCGCGAAGCGCCAGCCCCAGGCCGTCCAGTAAACCCCGAACGACAGCAACATGCTGAACAGCGTGGCGCCCTTGGTCAGGCCGAGGAGCAGCGCCTTGAGCTTCCAGAGGACCAGCGCGATGCCGCTCACCCCCGCGGCGCCGCCCTGCCAGCCGGAGCCGCGCCGCGCCGCTTTGGCCTGCGCCGGGTCGGCTTCGATCCGGCGCCGCAACTCCTGCGCCCGCGCCGACACCACGCCGTACTGGCGCGAGTCGGGCGGCAGGAGGAGCAGGGCGCGTTCCCAGGCGATGAGGGCGGCGGGCAGATCGTTGCCGGACGCGGCCTGCTCGGCCCCCGCCGCCAGCGCCTTGAGCGTCTCGCCGTGGACGAGCCAGCGGCAGTTGGGGCAGTCCAGCCGGGTCGGCGCCACCTGCGTGCCGCACTCCGGGCAGGCAACCACCGGGCCGGGCGGCGGGTCATCCGCCATCGGGCGTCGCCAGCGGCGCCTCCACGTTGAGCCGCAGCGGACCGGTGACCTTGTACACCGGCCGGCGGTTGATGTGCCAGGCCTGGTAGAGCCCGATCCCGATGATCACCCACTGCATGATGTTGGCCGCGCCGCCGAGGAATGGCGCGACGCAGGCGATGGCTCGTCGGCGCCCGCGATGCCGCTGCGGACCCGTTCGCACCGGGCGCGGGCGGATTCGTCTGAGGCGGCTTCGCGGCGCCTGGCTTCACCTCGACGGGCTTGCCGGGGGCCGAAGTGTCCGGCGTGGCCGCGGGAGCGGCCACGTAGCCCCGGTCCTTGAGCTGCTCGCGCAGTCCCTGAACGATGAAGGGGACGTAGCAGCTCACGATCGCGAGGTAGGTCAGCACCACCGCCAGGCCCTGGTAGAGGCAGCCGCCGCGCGCGTTGGAGCCGTGGCGCACGGCGTTGCCCACCATCACACCGACGATGATGGAGATCAGGCTGAACTCGAAGCCGGTGAGACGCAGGATGGCGTAATAGACGACTGCGCCGAGCGCCCCGGCGACGAGTCCGCGGCCGAGCGCGCTCAAGAAGCGGCGCGCGCCGGAGCCGCCGGTCAGGGCGGCGGCGAGGGCGTCCTTGCAGGTGGGGCAAGTGGCCTGGCCGTTGATGTCCCAGTAGACATCGCGGAGCGGCGTCGAGCAGGCGGCGCAGGTGGGAGCGGAGCCTTCGGGCTCGGTCGCGTCGGCCGGCGTCTCGGCACGGTCGAACTGAAGGTCCTGTCCGTCGTCCGCCATGAGGGCTCTCCCCCGCCGGCGAGGCCGGCCAACGGTGGATGATTGGCGCCGGGCGGCGCGGCTCCTTCAGCGCGCCTGGCCCGGTGTGCCCAGATGCTCCGCCCGCACCTCCGCCGGCACCCGGCGGAGCGCCAGCCAGAGGAGGAGCGGCACGATCACCAGGTCGTCCAGGTGCCCCACCAGCGGGATCCAGTCGGGGATCAGGTCGAACGGCATCAGCGCGTAGCCCACCGCCAGCCCCACCAGCCAGCGCGAGGAGCGCGGGGTGCGCGGGTCCGCCGCCCACGCCCGCCAGGCCTCCGCCCGCCGCTTCAAGGTGCCGGCCAGCTCCCGAATGGTGTGCCGCATCGCCGCTCCCGCGACCCGTAGCTTACCATACCCTCGCCGCAACCCGACCGTCCGCCGCTTGACAAGAGCGCCCGCTCCTGGCAGTCTTGTAGGCATCGGGAACCAGCGCCACGGGGGAGCCGGCGGCACGGCGGCGCGCGGAGTGCTCCACATGCGTCTGAGCCGAGGGCGATCGGGAAGGTTGGACCTCGATCCCATCTGGGACCGACTCCCCCGGCCGCTGCACGCCATGCGCGCCCCGCTCCAGAGCCTCTTGTGCATCCCTGAGCTGAGCGACGTCTACGACGCCTCCAACACCACCGGCAGCCCGCTCGACTTCTGCCGTTCGGTGCTCGAGCAGTTGGACCTGCACGTCAAGGTCCGCGACGAAGACCTCGCCCGGATCCCCGCCGAGGGCCCCCTGGTGGTGGTTGCCAACCATCCGTTCGGCGGCATCGAGGGGCTGGTCCTCGCCGACGTAGTGGGCCGGCGGCGCGCCGACGTGAAGCTCCTCGCCAACTACATCCTCGCCTGCTTCCCGGCCATGCGCGACCTCTGCATCTTCGTCGACCCGTTCGACACCCCCAGCGCCAAGCGCAGCAACATCCGGGGCTTGCGCGAGTCCATCACCTGGCTGCGCGACGGGCATGCCATCGCCGTCTTCCCGGCGGGCGAGGTGGCCCACCTCGACCTCCACACCCGGCAGGTCACCGAGTCGCCGTGGACCGACAACGTGGTGGGCCTGATCCGCCGCACCGGGGCGACCATCGTGCCGCTCCACTTCGCCGGCGCGAACGGCGCGTTCTTCCAGCTCGCCGGACTGATCCACCCGCTCCTCCGCACGGTCCTCCTCCCCCGGCAGCTCCTCAACAAGCAGCATGCCGTGTGCCACATCCAGATCGGCTCGCCCATCACGGCGGCCGAGCTGAACCGCATCGAGGACAACCAGGAGGCCACGGAATACGTGCAGCTCCGGACGCAGGCGCTGGCCGGGCGCGAGGTGAACCTCAGCCGCCGGGCGCGCGTGCGGGCGATCCGGCGGAAGCACCGGGCGCGGCGCCGGCGGGCCGCCCGGCCGATGCCGCCCGTCGCCCCGCCGGTGTCGCCCGAGCACCTGCTCGAGGATGTCAACGGCCTGCCGCCCGAGGCGCGGCTGTTCGAGAGCGCCGACCACGCCTGCTACCTGGCCGAGGCGGAGTGGATCCCCAACCTCCTGTTCGAGCTGGGCCGGCTGCGCGAAACCACCTTCCGTACCGTGGGCGAGGGCACCGGGCAGCCGCTCGACCTGGACCCGTTCGACCGCACCTACCTCCACCTCCTGCTGTGGAACCACCGCCGCACCGAGCTGGTGGGCGCCTACCGGCTGGGACCCACCGACCGGGTCAGCCCGGGCGGGGCCAAGGGGCTCTACGTCTCCACCTGCTTCGCACTCTCCAAGCCGTTTCTCGAGCGGCTGGGGCCGTCGCTGGAGCTGGGGCGCTCGTTCGTCCGGCAAGAGTATCAGCACAGCCTGGCGCCGGTCATGCTCCTCTGGAAGGGCATCGGGCAGTTCTTCGTGCGCAACCCCTACTACCGGCACCTGTTCGGGCCGGTGAGCATCTCGAACGCCTACCGGCCGCTCAGCCGGGCGTTGATGGTGGCCTTCCTGCAGCAGCCCGAGCGGCGCAGCGAGCTGGCGCCGATGGTCCGTTCGCGCACGCCCTTCGACCTGCGCAAGGCCGCCAGCGCCGACGTGCTCCGCCTCGTCCGGCAGATCCGCAACATCCACGAGTTGAACCGCCTGATCAGCGACATCGAGCCCGACGGCAAGGGCGTCCCGCCGCTCCTCAAGCAGTACGTGAAGTTCGGCGCGCGCTCGCTGGCGTTCAACATCGACCCCAAGTTCGGCTACTGCCTCGACTGCCTGTGCCTGTTCGATACCCGGCTGGCCGACCGGCGGACGATGGAGCGCTACCTCGGTGAGCCGGAGGCCATCGAGCGCTTCTGCGCCGCGCACAATCTCGAGACCCCGCCGGCGCAGTCCGGCTAGGAGTCCGCCGTATGGGTGAGCCGCCCACCCGGTCCGACCGGTTCCTGTTCCTCCGCAAGTTCCTGCGCCACGGCACGCGGGTGGCCAGCGTGGCGCCGTCCAGCCGGGCTCTGGCGCGCGAGGTGTGCCGTCACGTCACGCCCGAGCGGCCGCAGGTGATCGTCGAGCTGGGGGCGGGCACCGGGGCCATCACCGTGGAAGCGGCGGAGCGGCTGCACCCCGACAGCCGGCTGATCGCGGTCGAGATCGACCCGGACTTCGCCGCCATCCTCACCGCCCGCTGCCCGCGCGCCGAGATTATCTGCGCCGACGTGCGCGAACTGCCCGAGCGTCTGCCGGAGATGGGGCTCGAGCCGGTGGACCTGGTGCTCAGCGGGCTGCCCACGCCGAGCCTGCCGCGCGCGGTGAGCGAGGGGGTCTTCCGGTTCGTCAAGGAGTGCGCGGGCGAGGCGTTTTTCTCCCAGCTCACGGTGATCCCGTGGGTCTATCTGCCGCTGTACCGGCGGCTGTTCGAGGACGTGGCGTTCTCCCTGGTGCCGTGGAACTTCCCGCCGGGCGGGGTGTACCACTGCCGGCGGCTGCGGGACGGTTACCAGGCGCATCTGCCAGGGAAGTAGCCTCGGTAGACGCCATACTTCCGCCCCGCCTCGATCATCGCCCGATAGTTCTCCGGCCGCACACTGGCGTGGATGCTGTTGCTCGAGGAGAGCATGAAGCGTCCGCCCGCGGCGCCGTCCTCAATCGCCTGCCGCACCGCCGCCTCGACCTCGCCCGGGGTGCCGTGCGAGAGCAGGTGGCCGCAGTCGATGTTGCCCACCAGACAGACCCGGTCGCCGCAGTGCTGCTTGACGTCGGCCAGGTGCATCCCGGCCACCGGCTCGAGCGGATTGAGCCCGTCGATCCCGGCGTCGAGCATGTCGTCGAGGAGCGGCCAGATGTTGCCGTCGGTGTGCTTAATGGCGAAGGCGCCCTCCTCGTGGATGGCGTCCACCACGCGCTTCAGCCGGGGGAGCACGAGCCGGCGGAACATGCCGGGCGAGAAGAACGGTGCGTCGTTGGCGGCGTAGTCGTCGGCCACGTGGATCGCCTCGGCGCCGAGGCGGATGGCGTTGCGGATGATCTTCTCGTTGCACGCCACCACGCGGTCCATGAGCTCCTCGGCGAAGTCGGGGTCGACGGCGAAGAGCTCGAGCAGGTGCTCGAGCCCGGTCACGTACGCGCTCCACATGAAGGCGGCTCGGTGGTAGAAGAAGACTGCGCGCTTGCCCTTGAACCGGGCGACGAGGTCGCGGAAGGTGGCGAGCCGCCACTCGGCGTCGGGGTCGGGCGGCTGCCACCGGAGGAGGTCCTCGCGGATCTGCACCGGGCCGCCCACCGGGTGGTCGATCATCTGCAGGCCCTTGCCGTAGAGCACGCCCCACTCGTCGATGAACTGGGTGTCGGACTCCCACGGCCGCCGCCAATCGGCGCCGCAGCAGACGGCGTCGAGACCAAGCCGGTCGAGCGCGTCGGGCACGTCGCGGCAGTCGGGCACGAGGGCGGCGGCCACCCGCGGGTGGACCGCGAACTCGACCACTGGCACCCGGTCGGGCTGCCCGGTGAAGGCGGTGCGCACGCGCTCGGGACTGGTCATCGCAGCGGGCAAGGGCGTCTCCCGAAACTACAGGCCGGCGGCCTCGCGGAGGAGGACCAGCGCGCGGTGGCCGCTGCCTCGGGCCGCGCCTTCAATCAGACTGCGGCGCGCCTCGGCGACCCGGCCTTCGAGCAGGTCGACAGCGATGTCGCAGGCCAGCAGGTCGAGCGCCAGCTCCTCGTTCGGGTGGTCGCCGGCCCGTTGGCGGAGGTCGGCGAGCGCCGCCTTCGCTCGCTCCATCTGGTCCGGCGCGCCGGCGCGATAGAGCAGCAGGGCCACGTGCCCCACCCGCCCGCGGAGGTCCTCGGGCTCGGCCTTCACGGCGTCGTCGAAGCGCTCGCCCGCCTGGTCGAGCTGCTTGAGCTCGAGCGCGGCCTTGGCAGCGACGAGATGCCAGAAGCCGCCCGGGATCACCTTCCGCCGTTGATCGGCCAGCACCAGCACGTCAGCGTAGCGGTGGCGCATCAGCATCAACCCGGCTGACAGCAAGTGCGGCGAAACTAGCGCCGGATCCCGTTCGGCCGCCCGGTGGAAGCAGTCGAGCGCCTTGTCGAAGTCGGCCTCACCGATCATCGCGTAGAAGCCCAGCGACGCCAGCGCCAGTCCTGCCGTCTGTGGGTCGGCCTCGCGCGTCAGGTCCTCCAGCTCCTGGCGGGCCCATTCCACTTTGCCGCGGGCGGCCGGCGCGAGCAAGGGCAGGAGGGCTGTGCGGGTCAGCTCGATGTCGCCCTGGTGGTCTTTCATGCTGCACATGAGCTGCAGCCACACGGCGCTGATCAGGCGCGTTCGGTTGTGCGCATCGAGCTCCGCGGCGGCCCACATGTCGGCCAGGGTGGCCGGCTGCAGGAACATGGCCACGAAGTCGATCTCGCGGTTCGTGGTGGCGGCTCCCACGAGCTCGACGAACATGCGCAACCCGATGCGGTCGATCCGCGGCGCCGGCTGCTTGGGGGCGAGCGCCAGCTCCTTGTCCACCGCGGCCTCGGCCTCGGCGCGCAGCGTTTGGGCCTCGTCTGCCACGCCTCGCCGGGTGGCCTCGTCTGCGCCGGCGAGCGAGGACAGCCGCTGCGTGATGCCGGCCACCGTGTCGTGCACAGAGGGATGCGGGCCAACATGCGCCGGCAACGCCGGCAGCAGGGCGAGCAAGAGAAGGCAGGGGATCAGACGGGACAACAGACGCAAATTCACGCGCGGCATTAGATCGGACAG
>JACPDV010000346.1 GCA_016183835.1 Armatimonadota bacterium | reverse complement strand
GGTCGTAGAACCCGTGGAACGCCGTGGCCACCTCGGCGGCGTAGGTGGTGAGGCGGTGCGGCTCGTGCTCGGCCAGCGCGCGGGCGAGCGCCTCGGGCAGCAGCGCGAGCTGGGTGATCAGCTCCCGCTCGGCCGGGTCCGCGAGCGCGCTGAGGTCCAGCGGCTCCGCGCCGAGGCCCACCGCCTCCTCCTTGGCGAGCAGGCTGCAGATCCGCGCGTGGGCGTACTGCACGTAGAACATGGGGTTGTCGTTGGCCTGCTGCTTGGCCAGCTCCAGGTCGAACTCCATGTGGCTCTTGGGCGAGCGCATGGAGAAGAAGTAGCGCACGGCGTCGGGGCCCACTTCGTCGAGCAGGTCGTCGAGCGTCTCGAAGTTGGCCAGCCGGGTGCTCATCTTGACCAGCTCGCCGCCGCGGAGGAGCGTGACGAACTGGTAGATCACCACGTGCACCCGCTCCACCGGCCCGCCCAGCGCCTTGGCCGCCGCGAGGACTTCCTGGCACGTGTCGATGTGGTCGGCGCCGAAGACATCCACCACGTGGTCGTAGCCGCGACCGAGCTTGTCCAGGTGATAAGCCATGTCGGGGAGGCGGTAGGTGGGCTCGCCGGAGGACTTGATGATCACTGGGTCGCGCTCGAGCCCGCAGCGGGTGGCGCGGAACCACACGGCGCCGTCGTGGTCGTAGGCCAGGTCCTGCGCGCGCAGCGCCTCGACCACGCGCTCGATGGCGCCGCTGTCGTAGAGGCTCTGTTCGTTGAAGAAGCGGTCGAAGTGGATCCCCAGCCGCTCGCACGTGGCGGCGATCATGGCGAACATGTGCGCCTGCGCGGCCTCGCGGAAGACGTCCAGCCCGGCCTCGGCCAGTGCCTCGCCGTGTTCCTCGCGGAGCTGCGCGGCGAGCTCGCCGATGTAGGCGCCCTGGTAGCCGTCGTCCGGAAACTCGAACGGGAGCCCGAGCTGCTCGCGGCAGCGCGCGCGGACGCTCTCGGCCAGCACACGCATCTGCCGCCCGCCGTCGTTGAAGTAGTACTCGCGGGTCACCTCGCAGCCGGCCCATTCGTAGAGCCGGGCGATCACGTCGCCGAGGATGGCGTTGCGCCCGTGGCCCACGGTGAGCGGCCCGGTGGGATTGGCGCTGACGAACTCGACGTTGACCCGTGCGCCGAGCGGCGGCTCGAGCCGGCCGTAGGTCTCCTCGGCGGCGAGGATGCGCGCGACCAGGTTCTGGTACCAGGCGTCGGCGACGAAGAAGTTGAGGAAGCCCGGCCCGGCGACTTCGACCCGGTCCACGGTCCCGCCCGGGAACTCGAGCGCGGCGGCGAGCATCTCGGCGCAGCCGCGGCGGTCGCGCACGCCCAGCGTGCCGGCCACGGCGAGGGCCACGTTGCAGGCGTAGTCGCCGTGCTCGGCGCGGCCCGAGTTCGTGATGGTGATGTCCACGTCGTCCGGCCGGAAGTCGGGGTGGCCGCTGCCCACCTGCCCGAGAGCCTTGCGCAACGCCGCTTCGATGATCTGCTTCATAGCCTACCAGCGCGCCAGGAGCCAGCCGCAGCCGGCGAGGAGCTTCCCCGCCAACCAGACGGTGGCGAACATGCCCGCGGCCACTTGCAGCAGGCCGCGGTTCCAGATCCGTACGTACCAGGCCGCCCGCCGGCTGGGCTGGGCACGGTAGCGCTCGAGCAGCGCCTCGGCCGCGGCGATCCCCGACCGAAGCTGGTGCTCGGCGGCAGGCTTGGTGGTGAACACCTGCTGCACGAGCATGCCGATCCGGCGCCAGTGCACCAGCGCGGGCACCAGTGGCACGAGGAGGAGCAGCCCGAGGGTGCCGCCCTCGAGCACGAAGCCGAGGGCGGTCAGCAGGTAGAGCAAGACGATCAGGTTGGTGCCGCAGCGGAGGTGGGCGCGCGGCATCGCGGACACGTTGTCCAGCGTCAGCGGCAGGCCGCGCTCCACCGCGTGGACCGCCTGGTGCTCGCCGCTGTGGTAGCCGGTCAGCGGTGACATGCGGAGCATCACCAGGAACGCCAGAACCAGGAGCACGGCGTTGAGACTGGCGGGCGCCGGCACGGCGCGCAGCCCGGCCAGGCCGCCGCTCAGCTCGCTCATGGCGGCGCGCATCGGGTCGTGGGAGGCGAGCCCGACCGCCAGCGCCACGGCCAGGTGCGAGGCGAGGTAGAGCAGGCCGACCACCACGCCGCTGAGCGCCAGCGCGAGGTCGCCCGCGCCGCCACGGTGGTCGATGCTGGTGAGGTGCACGCCGAGCGGCGTGGCCATGCCGCCCACCGCGCGCGGGCGGATGGCGTTCTCGAGCCCCTCGGCCAGTCGGTTGCGCGACAGCACGCCGGCGTAGCGGCCCTCCAGGTCCACCACGGTGAGGAGCTCGATGTCGTCGCGCCGGAGGGTCCACAGCACGTCTTCAAGGGGAGTGGTGAGCGGGACGGTGGTGATCCGTCCCACCAGCTCGGAGCAGCGGGTGTGCGGGCCGAAGCCGGGCTGCCCGGCGAGGGCGACGAGGAGCGCGCGCTCGGACAGCAGGCCGACCAGGCGGCCATCCTGGGCCACCGGCAGGGCGGGCAGGCGCAGCTCGCGGAGGCGCGCGGCGGCGACCGTGGCCACGTCGTCGGGGGAGAGGGGCTCCGGTCGCTCCAGGAGCCCGCTGAGAGGGGAATCCGCGCCTGCCGGGGAAGGTGATTTCATGCGGTCCCTGGGCCTGCTGCTTGGGCTGCGCAGTATAGCACCGGGGCACTGGACTGACAAGCCGCGAAGCGCTTGTTCGGCCCCCGGTAGGGGCGACCCGCAGGTCGCCCGCGGCCCCTGCCGGGGCACGCCGGCCTGTCTTCCACGCCGGCCTTGGCGTTACCCGCTCCGCACAGCGGGCGACCTGCCGGTCGCCCCTACCGAGGGTCGGGCAGCCGCACCGGCACTTGGCTGCGCTCCTCCAGGCGGCCCTCCACCCACTCCGTGGTGATCGCCAAAGTCTGCACGCCGCCCGCCGCCGCCTCCCGGAGCGCGGCGCCGAAATCCGGATCGGTGGCGTCGTTGGGCACGATCTCGACCGCGTCCGGCCGCTGGATGACCCACAGCACCGCGGCCTGCTCCCCGCCCGCCACGCGCTCGGCCAGCTCGCGCACGTGCCGCGCGCCGCGCAGCGTGGGGGCGTCGGGGAAACGGCCCTGCCCGTCCACCACCAGCGTGCACGACTTGACCTCCACCCAGGTCACGCCGCCGGCCCCCGTCAGGCGGAAGTCGATCCGGCTGTCCCCACAGCGCACTTCGGCCTCGACCCGCTCGTACGGCTCCAGCTCCGGCAGGCGGTGCTGCTCCAGCAAGCCGCGTGCGAACCGGCCGCCGAGACGGTTGTCGATGCACACCCAGAGCCCCTCGTGCTCCACGGCAACCAGGTCGAAGGCGGTCTTGCGGTGCTCGCCGCTCACCGCCACCAGCTGCACGGCCCGGCCGGGGAGCATCAGCTCGTGCATCCGGCCGGGGTTGGGGACGTGGGCTTCGACCACCCGGCCGGCGAGATCAACTTCGGCCAGGTAACGGTTCGGGCGCGCCCGCAGGCGCGCATGGAGCCGAGCGCCCTCGCCGGAAGTAGCTGACCCTCCCCCTGCGGAGCGGGGGGAGGCAGGAGGGGGGTCCTCCGGCGCAAGCAGGCCGCTGTGTCGGAAGCCCCCACCCCGTCCCTCCCCCGCTGGCGCAGGGGAGGGGGCCGGCGGGTCGCTCATTCCACGGTCACGCTCTTGGCCAGGTTCCGCGGCTGGTCGATCTCGCGGCCCAGCGCGTAGCTCAGCCAGTAGGTGAGCAGGTAAGGCGGGATGATGGTCAGGAACGGCATCAGGATGTCGTCGGTCTCGGGGATGCGGATCACCCAGTCGACGTGCTCGTCGATGTCCGTGTTGGACTGGCGGACGAGCGCGATCACGTCCGCCCGGCGCGCCTTCACCTCTTTGATGTTGCTCAGCGTCTTGTCGTAGAGCTCGAGCTGCGTGGCGGTGACGAACACCGGCACGTCGGTCCACATCAGGGCCAGCGGCCCGTGCTTCAGCTCGCCCGCGGCGTAAGCCTCGGCGTGGACGTAGCTGATCTCCTTGAGCTTCAGCGCGCCTTCGAGCGACACGGCGGCGTCGAGCCCGCGGCCGAGGAAAAAGAAGTCGCGCGACTCCATGAAGTTCTCGGCCAGCTCTCTGTAGATGTCCTCGCCGTCCAGGATCTGCTGCACCTGCCCGGGCACTTGGAGCAGCAGGCCCACCAGCCGGTCGGCCTCCTCCTTGGTCATCTGCCCGCGCACCACGGCGAAGTGGAAAGCCAGCAGATACTGGCAGACGAGCTGGGTGACGTAGGCCTTGGTGGAGGCGACGCAGATCTCGGGCCCGGCCCAGGTGGGGAAGTTGACGTCGCTCTCGCGGTACATGCTGCTGCCGATCACGTTGACGATGGCCAGCACCTTGACGCCGTGGCGCTGCGCCTCGCGCAGGGCGGCGAGCGTGTCCGCCGTCTCGCCGCTCTGGCTGATCACGATCAGCAGGGAGTCGGGCTCGAAGATGGGGTCGCGGTAGCGGAACTCGCTGGCGATGTCGCACTCGGTGGGGACGCGCAGGATCCGCTCGAAGAGGTACTTGCCCACCACGCCGGCGTAGTAGCTGGTGCCGCAGGCGACGATGTAGATCCGCTTCAGGGCGCGGATGTCGTCGTCGCTGAGGCCCAGGTCGGTGACCGCCAGCTTGCCGTCGCTGTTCACGCGGCCTCGGAGGGTGTGGCGGATGGCGTCGGGGATCTCGTGGATCTCCTTGATCATGTAATGGTCGTAGCCGCCCTTCTCCGCCGCGCCGACGTCCCAGGTGATCTCGGTCACGTCGCGGTGGATGGGGTTGCCCTGCAGGTCGGACAGCGCCACGCCCTCGCGCGTGATGACCCCCACGTCGCCGTTCTCCAGGTAGAGCACCCGGCGGGTGTAGGGCAGGATCGCGGTCGGGTCGCTGGCGATGAAGTTCTCGCCCTCGCCGAGGCCGATCACGAGCGGGGAGTCCTTGCGCACGACGTGGAGCCGGTCGGGGCAGCTCTCGGCCACCACGGCCACGGCGTAGGCGCCTTCGAGGTCCTGCGCGGCGAGCTGGAGCGCGCGGTACAGGTCGCCTTCCGCGCCGTTGTCGAGTTTCTCCTCGAGCAGGTGGGCGATCACCTCGGTATCCGTCTGCGAGCGGAAAACGTGGCCCTGGCCTTCGAGCTCGCGGCGCAGCTCGACGTAGTTCTCGATGATCCCGTTGTGCACCACGGCGAGCTTGCCGCTGTTGCCGGTGTGCGGGTGGGCATTGGGGGTGGAGGGCTGCCCGTGGGTGGCCCAGCGGGTGTGCCCCACGCCGATGTTGACGTCGAGCGGGTGCTGTTCGAGGAGGGCCGCGAGGTCGTTGATCTTGCCGACCGTCTTGACCACCGTGCAGGTGCCGTGTTCGAGCACGGCCACACCCGCCGAATCGTAACCGCGGTACTCGAGTCGCCGGAGCTTATCGATCAGGATGGGCACGGCCGAGCGAGGGCCGATGTAACCCACGATTCCGCACATGGAGGGAGTCCTTTCCCGACGAACGCCCCCGGGGGGAAGGGGCGCGCACGACGCTCGGGATGATAAGCCCGGCCCTCCGGGAGTGTCAAGGAATGCAGAATGGGGTACGATAGAAGGAAGGCCCACACCGGTGTCCAACCCCCGGTGGCGAGCCCGCTCCCCCGAACCCACGCCCAGGGTCGTCCGGACGGGACGGTCCGTGTGCAAAAACGCCGCCTGCAAAGCGGTGCAACGTCCCCTGGACGCGCGAATCTTAATACGATACAATGCTCCGGGCCTGGGGTGGCGGGTCGCCGCCGCCGAGGGAGATGGCACGATGAAGGGTCGTCAAGCGCTGGGTTGGGTGGTGCGGGGTGGGCTGGTCGCCGCCGTGCTCCTGCTCCCCGCCATGCTGCTCAGCCGAGTCGCCTGCACCTCGTCACCGGGTGGCGAACCGCAGCTCTTAAGCACGCCGCCGCGGTCGCTGCCGTCGACGCGGCCGCTCGAAGGCGCCGCCCGCCAGAGGGCGGTCCGCACCCTCCAAGCGCTCCCGCTGCGGTTCGAGGAGAACCACGGCCAGCTCGACGCGCACGTGCGCTACGCCGCCCGCGGCGACGGCTTCGGGATCTTCCTCACCCGCGACGACCTGACTCTCGCCCTCCGCCGCCCGCTGCCCGCCGCCGGCCGCGGCTTTTCGTCCTCCTCGGCCGCGGTGCTCCGAATGCGCTTCGACGGCGGCGCGCCCCTGGCGCTGTCGGGCGTGGACCCGCTCGCCACCCGCACCAACTACTTCCTCGGCCATGACCCCGCGCAGTGGCACACCGGGATCGCCAACTTCGGTCAGGTCCGCGCCGCCGACGTGTACCCCGGCGTGGACGCGTGCTTCCACGGTGACCAGGGCAATCTGAAGTTCGATCTGCACCTCGCGCCGGGCGTCGATCCCGCGGTGGTCAAGCTGGCCTTCGACGGGGCCGAGCGGATCCGGGTGGACCGCCGCGGCGACCTGGTGCTCGACGTGCCGGGCGGCGCCGTACGCAAGCCCGCGCCACTCCTCTACCAGGAGGCCGGCGGCACGCGGCGGCCCGTGGACGGCGGTTACCGGCTCCTGCCGGGCGGCAGGGTCGGCTTCCGCGTGGGTGCACACGACCCGGCTCGGCCGCTGGTGATCGACCCGACCCTGACGTACGCCACCTACCTCGGCGGCGCCAGCAACGACTACGCCTTCGCCGTGTCCGCCGACACGCAGGGCAACGTCTACGTCACCGGCGCGGCGGCCTCGCTCAACTTCCCGGTCAGGAACGCCTTCCAGGCCCGGCCGTTCGACAACTACGACGCCTACGTGGCGAAGCTGAGCAGCAACCTCGCCACGGCCACCTACGTCACGTTCCTCGGCGGCACCGGGGTGGACGCCGGCTACGCCATCGGCACCACGAACAACGGCGATGCGCTGCTCTTCGGCCAAGCCGGGTCCGCCGCCGACTTCCCGCGCGCCGGCGCGGGCGACATCTTCCCCGGCGCCACGTTCGTCGCCCGCTTCAGCCCCGACGGCCAGACGCTGACCTATTCCGCCCTGATGTACGACGAAGTCTGGGACGCCCGCTGGGCTCCGCAGGGCAACATCTACGTGATCGGCACCGCCACGGCCGCCCTGGGCCTCCCCGCCGCGCGGACCCTCAGCCCCTACACCTTCGGCCAGGACGGCTTCGTCTTCAAGCTCCCCGCCACGCTGGGCAGCATCCCGTGGGCGACCTACCTGGGTGGCAATGCCAACGAGGTGCTGGACACCCTGGCCGTGGACAGCCTCGGCGGCGTGTTCTTCGCCGGGCGCACCAACTCCATCGACGTGCCCACGGTCAACGGCATCCAGAACACGCTCAACGGGCCGCTCGACATGCTGGTCGGCAAGATCAATGCGGCCGGCACGGCGTTCGACTACCTGACTTATCTGGGCGGCTCCGCGGACGAGAGCCCCACCAACGCGGTGGCGGACTCCGGCGGGCAGTACTGGCTTGGCGCCATCGTCAACTCGGCCGACTTCCCGAAGGTCGGGCCGCAGACCGTGGGCGCCAGCACGTTCTTCGTCACGCAGTGGACCAACGCCACGGGGCAGCTCGGGCGCTCGTCGCCCGTGCCTGAGCGCACGGGGCTGGCAGCCAACACGTTCCACGTCATCCAGCCCGACGGGTCGGGCGACCTGTTCATGGCGCAGGGCACGGTGGGCGCCGGCGGGCAGAGCCCGCTCTACCTCGACCACCTCCTCACCGGCGGCATGACCCTCGACTACTCCGATCAGCTCGGCGGCGCGGCGGGCGGCTTCACCTTCCAACTGGGCGGCCTGGCCTGGCACTTCGGCAGCCTGATCGTCGCCGCCACCACCACCGACTTGAACTTCCCTCAGACGTCCGCCGGATACCAGACCTCCAACCGCGGCGGCGCCGTGGGCGACGGCCTGGTGGCCGTGCTCACCGATCCCTTCCTGCGGCCCGACTCGCTGATCCAAGGCCCCGTGGATGCCAGCTTCCTTGGCGACGGCACCTACAACACCGACGCCACCAACCAGACCAGCCTGGGTGACACCGTCAAGGACGTCCCCGCGGTCTACGACCTGCGCATTCAGAACGACGGCAACCAGGTTGACAGCTTCCGCATCACCGGTCCGGCGGGCAGCGGCAACTGGACCGTGCGCTACATCGACGTCACCGGCGGCAACGTCGACGTCACCAGCGCGGTGACGTCCACCGGCTTCACCATCGCCAACCTGGCCCTGGCCGGCTCACGCGACATGCGGCTCGAGGTCACTCCGTCGGCCGCCGTGGCGGACGGCACCGGCTTCACCGTCAACTGTCAGTCGGCCTCGCTGACCAACCCGGCCGCCACCGACGTGGTGCGCGCGGTGACCACCAAGCAGCCCGGCCCGCTGCTCGACTACTCCGCCAACCCCGGCTTCGTCACCGACGGCGTGGAGCCGAACCAGGGCACCATCGCCACGCCGTTCGAGTTCCAGGCGGTCTACACCGATCCGCAGGGCAAGCCGGCGGTCAGCCTCCGGCTCCACGTGGTGCGCAACGGTACCGAGGTGCCGGGCAGCCCCTTCGGCGGCGCGCAGGTGGTCAGCGGCAACGACCCGCTGGTCGGCATCACCTACCGCTGGCAGGTGACCGGGCTGACCAAGGGCGGGACCTACACCTACTTCGCCAGCGCCACCAACGGCACGCTCCCGGCGGGCGGCCCGATGAGCCTGCCCAATGCCGGACCCGTGGTGGTCAACACGCCGCCGGTGGCCAGCAACCCGGTGCTCTCGCCCGTCAACCCGCTCGATACCCAGGACGTGTCCGTCAGCTACGGCTTCGCCGACGCCGACGGCGACACCGACACGTCGACCCAGATCACCTGGACCGTGGGCGGCACCGTGGTGACCGGGCTCGTCGACCCCAAAGTGCTCCCCGCGGACCGCAGTGAGATGGGCGACGTGATCGGCTGCACCGTCCGCCCCGGCGACGGCACCGACCTCGGCGCCCCGGTGGTCGCCACCTCCATCACCGTCGCGACCCGCAAGATCCTGCTCATCGCCGTGGGGCAGGTGCCCACGAACGGGCAGGGCGTGGCCAGCACGCAGGCGCGGCTCGGCGCCGGGGTCAACGACATCACGGCCGCGTCGGGCGGCGCCGTGACCCTGGTCAGCCTCTTCGGCCGGGCCGTGAACACCACGGATCTGACCGTGCTCGACACCGTTGTCACCGCCGACGTTGCCAGCTCGATCCGGGTCCGCGTGACCGATCGCGCCACGGGCAATCCGGTGGCGGGCATCCAGGTCGTGGCCACGCTGGCCAGCGGCGTGATGTCGCCGACCACGGCGAAGGGCGTCACCGACGGCACCGGCGAGGCGCAGCTCAACGGCATCACCTTCGGGCTGGGCGCCAACCAGGTCAACTTCCTGGCAGGCGACGCCGTGCCCGTCCCGCAGCCGGTGACCATCAACGCCGGCGCGGGCAACGTCAGCCGGGCCAACTCCGCCGTCGCCTTCGAACGCGACCCGGCTCAGGTGCCCGCCGACGGCCAGACACCCATCACCCTGGTCATCACCGTTCGCGACGCCAACAACAACCCGGTGGGCAACCTGCCTGCCTCGAGCTTCCAGCTCACCAGCGACGTGGACCTGGGCATCGACGCGCGGTTCGACCCGTCGCAGGCGGACGGCGTAGCCCGCGCCACCGTCCGCGCCAGCCGGCCGGGGCTGGCCACGCTCACGCTCCGCGTGCGCGACCCGCTGAACAACCAGCTCGTGCTGCTCTCGGACACACTCCTGCTGCGCGTGCTGCACTACTTCGTCCTCCGGCTGCAGCCCGGCCTGAACCTGGTCGGCTCGCCGGTGGTGGTGGAGGACCCGAGCGGGCCGGTGGTGTGGCGCAACCTCAATCCGATGCAGGTGGCGCGCTACATCCCCGACACCAACGACTACCGCGCGCTCAACCCGGTGGCGCCCACGCCCGAGTTCGACGTCACCGACGGGCGGGCGTTCTGGGTCCGCACCGGCGCCGCCGTGAACGTGCCGCTGGCCGGCGATCCGACCGCCACCGGCGCCTACACGCTCCGCCTCTCCGGGTTCGACTGGACCCTGGCCTCGCTGCCGTCGGTCAACTCGGTCCTGTGGGACTCCACGGTGCTCAACGTCAGCATCAACGACGTCAACGTCGGCACCCTGGCGCAGGCCACCGACTTCGTGGCGCCGTATGCCTGGATGTGGAACGCCGCGCGGCAGCAGAGCACACTGGTCATGGACGCGGCGCTGGGCATCGACGGGGCCACCAACATCATCCCGGCCGGTGCCGGGTTCTGGCTGCGGCGGGGCGAGCGCAGCGCCGGCAGCGGCGCGGTGGGGCTGATCTTCGACGTCAGCCGGGCGGCGCAGAAGAGCCGGGCGGCCGCCGGGCCGTCGGCCGAGGCCTGGGCGCTGCACCTCAACGCGGCGACGGGCGGCGCCGGGAGCGAGGTCACCGTGGGCGTGACCACGCGGCTGAAGCAGACCCTCACCATCACCCCGCCGCCGGTGCCCGCCGGGGCGCCGGTAACGATGGAGCTGGTGGATCCCGCCACCGGGCGCGTCAGCGCCGGTCAGCTCGACCCGACGCCGCTCGGCGCGAGCGGGCGCGAGTGGCGGCTGCGGGTCAGCACCCCGGCCAACAGTGGGCAGGTGACCCTCACCTGGCCCGGCGCCAACCGCGAGCTGCCCGCCGGCTTCCAGGCCCTGGTCACCGACCTTACCAATGCGCACACCGTCAGCCTCAGCGGCAGCGGGTCGATGCTCTACACGCCCACCGGACCGACGCGTGAGTTCAGTCTCCGCATCGTCCGGCGGACCGGCCAGCACCTGGGGCTCAGCCTGCAGGCGCAGCCGTCGCGGGCCCGCAGCGTGGCCGTGACGCTCACGCTCACCGCCGGTGCCACCGTCAAGGTGAAGGTCTCCGGCCTCAGCGGCACGGTGGTCAAGCAGTGGTCAGCGGGCGCCCTGCGCTCCGGCACGCAGGCCCTGGCCTGGAACGGGCTCGACAGTCAGGGCCGTCGCGTGCCCGCCGGGCTCTACCGGCTCGAGGCCATCGCCGAAGACGCGCTGGGCGAGAAGGTCATCGCCTCGACCATTGTGGCGGTGCGGTGACCGGGCGCACCGGCATGAGGCTACCGGCGTAGGCGTTGGCGTAGGGGCGAAGCATCGGCGTCCGGTGCTTCGCCCCTGCCGGTTTTGGTGGGAGTGGTCGGGGAAGGTGGGATGATGATGTTTAGTCTGCTGGCGCTCTCCCTGGTGGCGGCGGACGCGCCCTCTGCCCTGTATGTCTCCAAGCTCGGCGCCAGTACCGACGGGCGGACCTGGGAGACCGCCTTCGCCACCATCCAGGCGGCCCTGGAGGCGGTGCCCGAGGGCGGCGGCCGGCGCATCGTGGTGCGGCCGGACACCTACTTCGAGGCCAACCTGGCGCCCGCCCACCCGGGCGCCGCCGGGGAGTGGAACGAGCTGGTCGGCGACGTCGACGGCAAGCTCGGCTCTGGCACCTCCGGCTGGGTGGTGATCGACAGCGGCGATCCGGGTCAGCAGGGCTTCAAGAGCTACGACTGGTGGGGGCCGATCCGCGCCTACAGCCACGGCTGGTCCGCCGAGCACACCGAGGAGACCTTCAGCGCCATCGTCTGGGACCGCTGGCGGCTGCGCGGGCTGTACGTCACCGGCGGAGACGCCGGGCTGTTCTTCGACGGCACCAACCACGTCGAGCCGTTCTCTGTGACCATCGAGGACTGCGTCTCCATCGGCCGCGCCTTCGGCGCATCGGCCGCGCGTTCGGCGGGGGTGTGGGCAGCGTCCTCTCGCGGCCCGCCGAGCCGATCACCTGCCGCCGCTGCTGGCTCTACGCCCTCGACACCTGGGGCGACACGGCCGCCGGCTATTTCCGAGTCGAAAACCAGACGATGCCTGACCGGCCCGACGTGCTGCTGGAAGACTGCACCCTGGTCAGCCAGCAGTGCGCCCTGAAGGGCAGCAACTACGGCTTCCACACCTCCACGCGCGTGGCGCTGCGCGGCTGCCGGTTGCTCGTCAACAACTTCTCGCAGCCCGGCGGCGAGCCGTCCAAGGGCGTGATCCAGAGCGTTGAGCAGGGCAAGCTGCTGGCCGTGGAGCTGACCGACTGCCTCCTCATGGGCTACAAGCTGTGCGGCGTGATGGTCCACCCGGAGACCGCGGGAGACATCCAGGTCACAACCCACGGCGATGTGCGGGCTTACGTGCAGTACCAGCAGGAGGTGCCGGCCGGCATCTTCCGCCTGCCCGACTGGCCGGTGGAGGCTTACGCCGCGATGGCGCCGCCCGACCTGCAACGGCCGTCGCCTTACGTCGCCCAGGAACTGGTGTGGAAGAACGGCTGCGAGCTGTCGCCGTTCCTCTGGCACGGGCGCCTGTGCCACATGCACTGCCAGCGCCCGCCGAGCGGCGGCAAGCCCGAAGACCATGTGCTGATCTTCCGCGACGCCGTCACCGGCGAGGAGCTGGGGCGCTGCGGGCAGGGCTACAGCCTGGGGTCGTGCATCGTCTGGGACGACACGCTGTACGTCTACGCCAGCCGCTGGGAGAACGGCACCTGGAACGACGTGACGCTCTTCCGCTCGAAGGACCTGAAGCAGTGGGACCCGCCGCAGGTGGTGGTGAAGGGCGAGAACGAGGGGCTGTTCAACAGCTCGGTCTGTCGCGGGCGCGGGTGCTTCGTGATGGCCTACGAGAGCAACGAGGCGACCTGGCCGGCGTTCACCACCAAGTTCGCCACGTCGAAGGACCTGGTCACCTGGACCAAGCTGCCGCGCTCGACCTTCGGCACCAACCGCTACACGGCCTGCCCCTGCATCCGGCACGAGGACGGCTGGTACTACGTGCTGTACCTCGAGCATCGCGCGCCGCGCTGGCGGTTCGAGACCTACATCACACGCTCGAAAGATCTGGAGAGCTGGGAGCTGAGCCGGGCGAACCCGATCATCGCGCCGACTGGCATGGACGAGGGGATCAACGCGAGCGACCCGGAGCTGGTGGAGGTGGAGGGCAAGACCTGGCTCTACTACGCCACCGGCGATCAGCGGACCTGGGCCGATGTGAAGCGGGTGGCGTGGCCGGGGAAGC
>JACPDV010000345.1 GCA_016183835.1 Armatimonadota bacterium | reverse complement strand
GTGCGCGCCGCCGCGGCTGAGCGGGATCACGTGGTCCAGCGTCAGCACGGAGTCGCCGTCGCCGCAGTACTGGCAGCGGTTGCCGTCGCGGGCGAAGATGCCCTTGCGGGAGACGTGCAGCTCAGGGTACGGCCGCCGGACGTAGTAGGCCAGGCGCACCACCGAGGGCGCATCGAGCGCAGTGTTCACGCTGCGGAACGGCAACTCCGAGGCCTGCACGACGACCACCTTGCCGAGGTGCAGCAGCGCCACCGCGCGCCGCACGTTGGTGATGTTCAGCGGCTCGTAGTTCTGGTTCAGGACCAGTACTTGTCCCTCCATGGCACGCAACTCCCAAACAACGAACCCGCCACCTGCGCACAGGCTAGCGGGCTCGCATGTTCGGTCTACCTGGGTGGCGGGCCTATCCAGAACACGTCTGGGCCCGAACCTCTCCCTGGTATTCCGAACAGCGGCCACAACCACTCGCGGAGGCGCGCGAAGCCACCGGACCGGACCGGCAGTCGGGCTCCTTCGCTGGTTTCGTAAACGCTCGCCATCGCAGCCTCACCGCGCGCGGGCGCGGGTCATCCGGGGGAGAATACCACAGCGATGGGCGTGCCGTCAACGCTTTCCGAGGAGCCCAGATCCTCCATCACCTGCGTCTGGCGGTCCTGCCGCGTCGAACGGGGGCGCGCCGTTTGCGCGCCGCCCCGTCTCACCGCCCTTGCTTTGTCGTCCTCGCTCGGCTGCTCCCTACTGGGCTCCCTTCCGCCGCCGGTTTCCGCCTCCAGGGACGGCTCCGCTACTCCTCCGGCGTGCGCCGGCCGCCCCCCGCTCGGGCCGCTCTCGCCCTCTCCGCCACCGCCTCCGCCCTACGCCGGCGCCCGCGCCAGCCCCCGCACCACCTGCCGGATCCTCGTCAGCCACTCCGCCGCAACCCCCTCCAGCTTCACGTACAACTGCCGCCCGCGCTCCACCAGCCGCCCCGGCAGGCTGATCAGGTGGAACCGCATCGCCTTCATCCGCCGCTTCGCCCACGGCCCCCCGAGCACCACCCGCCCCATCGCCGCCTGCAGGTTGTACGCCAGCACCATCAGCCCCCACCACGCCGCGTTCGCCCCGAACTTCCCCGACGGGAGCCGACCTCCGCACAAGTCCTCCTTCATCACCGCGTGCGCTTCCTCGCTCTTCCCGCAGCGCTCCCGGTGCCAGGCGATCAGCTCCTTCCCTGGCAAGTCCCGGTTGGTCACGAGCCCCGTCAGCTTGTACAGCCGCCCCCCGCACTCCACCGTGGCGAACGGCAGGCTCAACTGCTCCTCGGTCCCCGGCAGCACCGCCTGCTCCAACCGCTCCCGCACCGCCACGTAGCGGAACGTCGCCTCCTTCAACGCGAAGCCCGCCCCCTCCGGCACAAACTCCACCTCCGCGTACTCCGGCCCGCTCCGGCTGCGCTCCAGCAGCTTCCAGCCGCTCTCCGGCACCTCCGCCACCGCGCCCTTGAACGCCGGCGTCACATCCGCGCTGATGGAAAACTCGAGCCCCGCCTCCCGGCAGTACCGCATGACTTCGTGCTGGTACCCCGCGCTGTCCGAGCGCAGATACACCTGCTCCACCCCCGCCGGCAGGCTCCCCACCGCCGCTTCCAAAACCCTCCGCAGAGCATGCCCCGCGGGCACGTTCCCGTCCCGAAACTCACTGCTCACCACCAACCCCTGCTCCGCCCAGTACACCGTCAGCGGCTGGTACGCCTTGAACCCCTTGTAGCAGTACAGCGCTTCCCGCTTCCCCGTCTCCGCCAGCGTCGCGTCCACGTCCAACGTCGCCGTCCGTTGCGGCGCCGCGCGCTGCACCGCCGCGCACAGCTCCTGGTTCACCGCTCCCAACCCCCGCAACGCCGCGTTCGGCGCCGGGATCAACGCCCGCCCGGGCTGCCGCAACGCTTCCTGCTCGGCGTCGTGGAACCTCGCTAGCCACTCATGCATCCGCACGGGTGCCGGAAAGGTCCGCTCCCGACCCTTACGAAACCGCTTCCCGAGCTGCTTCCGCTGGTCGGGGCTCAGCCCGTGCCTTTCCGCCTGGCGCACCAGCGCGCACAACCCGGCGTCCGCTTCCAGCCGCTCCACATCCTCCACCCCCTCCCCGCCCGCCAGGTTGATCAGCACCACGGCCAGCGCGTGCTGCCGGTCCCGCCAGCCCTGCTCCCCCTCCAGCCCCAGGTGCCGGTCCAGGCTCCCCAGCAGGTCCAGGGCGCAGGCCAGTTCCAGATACAGCGCCAGTCCGGCGTAGCTGGTCGAGCCGCTGCCCGTGTCGGCTACGGTGCGGAAAGGGAGCACGCCATCGATGCCCATCGAGTCACCTCTTCGGTGAGCTCTGATTCGACGTCAACCCCGCTTCCATTCCTGGCTAGCGGATTATTGATGGGGGATCGGGGCTAGCGCCGCCCCTCGTCCAGCAGCTTCGTCCTCGTCTCCATCTCCGCGGCCTCGTCGCTCAAGCGGCCGCGCTCGGTGAGAACGTGGGGTGTCAGGAAGATCACCAGCTCGCTGTTGGTGGAGCTGGTCTTGGTGCTCCGGAACGCGAGGCC
>JACPDV010000326.1 GCA_016183835.1 Armatimonadota bacterium | reverse complement strand
TGGTCGCCGGCACGACCGGCGAATCGCCCACCCTGACCCATGACGAGAAGCTCCAGCTCACGCGCGTGGTGAAGGACGCCGTGGCCGGGCGCGCCAAGGTGCTCGTGGGCACCGGCAGCAACGCCACCCGCGCCAGCGTCGAGCTGACCCGCGAGGTCACCGAGCTCGGCGTCGACGGCATCATGCTCGTCTGCCCCTACTACAACAAGCCGTCCCAGGAGGGCCTGTTCCAGCACTTCGCGACCGTCGCCCGCGCCACGCACCTGCCGGTGATGGTCTACAACATCGAGAGCCGCACCGCGCGCAACATCGAGCCCGAGACCATCCACAGGCTGGCCGACGAGGTGCCCAACTTCCGGGCGCTCAAAGAGGCGAGCGCGAAGATCACGCAGTTCGCGGCGATGCGGCTGGCCACGCCGTCGGACTTCCATCTCTACAGCGGCAACGACAGCGACACACCCGCGGTGCTCTGCGCCGGCGGCTGCGGCGTGGTGAGCGTGGCCGGCCACGTGGCCGGCGACGAGATCCGGGAGATGATCCTCGCCTTCCTCGCCGGGCAGTTCCAGCGCGGCGTGGAGCTCTATCTCCGGCTCGAGCCGCTGGTCGACGCCCTCTTCCCCGCGTCCGCGCCGAACCCGGTGGTGGTCAAAGAGGCGCTCAACCTGCTCGGCCACGGCGTGGGCGGCGTGCGGCTGCCGCTGGTGGGAATCGACGCCAGGGCCCGCGAGGCACTGGTGGCGGCCTTGCAGCGGCTCGGCAAGCTATGAGCAGCCCGTTTCGTCTGATCCCGCTCGGCGGCTTCGGTGAGATCGGGAAGAACATGCTGCTCCTCGAGCTCGAGGAGCAGCTCCTCCTGGTCGATTCCGGCATCGCTTTCCCCGACGACGAGGTCTCGCTCGGCGCAGACCTGCTGATCCCGAACTTCAGCTACCTGCGCGAGAACGCTCACCGGCTGGCCGGCATCGTGCTCACCCACGGCCATGAGGACCACATCGGCGGGCTGCCGTTCGTGCTGCAAGAGCTCCAGGCCCCGCTCTACGGCTCGCTGCTGACGCTCGGCCTGGTGCGCGGGAAGCTGCGCGAGCACAAGGTGCCCGAGCCGCCGATGACCCGCATCCGCCGTGGCGAGCGGATTGTGGTCGGCCCGTTCGACCTCGAGTTCATCCGCGTCAACCACAGCATCCCCGACAGCCTGGCGCTGGCGATCCGCACGCCGGTCGGGCTGGTGGTCCACTCGGGCGACTTCAAGTTCGACCACACGCCCATCGACGGCGAAGTGACCGACTTCGCCGCCTTCGCCCGGCTCGGCGATGAGGGCGTCAGACTGCTGATCTCGGACTCGACCAACATCGAGAAGCCCGGTCACACGCCGTCCGAGGCGGTGGTGGGCGATGCCTTCGAGCGCATCTTCCAGCGCGCGCCGGGACGCATCCTGGTGGCTACCTTCGCCAGCCAGATCCACCGCATCCAGCAGGTCTTCGACGTCGCCGCGATGTTCGGCCGCAAGGTCTGCGTGGCCGGCCGCAGCATGGAGCGCAACGTCGGGATCGCGTCGGAGCTGGGTTACCTCAGAGTCCCGGACGGCTGCCGCGTGTCCAGCAAGCAGCTTGACGACTTGCCCGACCAGGGCGTGGTGGTGCTCGTCACCGGCGCGCAGGGCGAGCCGGTGAGCGGGCTCTGCCGCCTGGCGCAGGGCACCCACCCCAAGCTCCGGATTCACCCCGAAGACACGGTGATCGTCTCGGCCACGCCCATCCCGGGCAACGAGGCCACGGTGTGGAAGATGGTCAACGACCTGATGCGTGGCGGCGCGCAGGTGGTGGACTACCGCCACGAGATGGTCCACGTCTCGGGCCACGCCAGCCGCGAAGAGACCAAGCTGCTGTTCAACCTGATCCGGCCGGAGTTCGCCGTGCCCTACCACGGTGAGTACCGGCAGATGATCTCTTACGGCGAGCTGGCGCAGGACCTGGGTCTGTCGCACATGAACGTCTTTCTCCTCCAGAACGGCGATGTGCTGCGGCTGGACGAGAACGGGGTGACCCTCGAGGATCCGATCCAGCACGGCACGTGGACCATCGACGGGCGGCAGGTCAACGAGCTGGGCACCAGCGACGCGGTGATCCAGGACCGGGTCTACCTGGCGGAGAGCGGCGTGATCACCGGCGCGTTGGTGTGGGATTTCGCCGCCGGCGAGCTGGCGGCGGAGCCGGCGGTGGGCGTGCGTGGCGTGCGGGTGCGGCCGGGCGGGGCGGAGGCCGAGTGTCTGGCGGGCGCCCGCGACCGGGTGGCCGAGCGGCTAGCGCAGCTCGACGGGCCGGCGCGGCGCAGCCGGGCGGAGGTGGAGCGGGCGGCCAAGCGGGCGCTGCGCGGGTGGTTCGAGAAGGAGACCGGCACCTTCCCGGTGCTGCAGTTGCTGGTGGTGGGGGTGAACGAGGCGCCCCACGCCGAGCCCGAGCCGGAGCCGGAGCCGGAGCACCATCGGGCGAACGAGCTGGTGGTGGACGGCGCGGTCGAGGTGCCGATGGCGCTGCGCTGGGCCGACCTGGTGGAGCTGGCGGCCGAAGGGGAGAGCGAGGTGGCCCTGGCCGACCTGCTCGAGCGCGTGCAGCCCGCGGCCGGTGCCGCGCGGGTCGAGGTGTCGCTGGGCGGCGATCAGGCCGCCACCGGGCTGACCTTTGCCGAGCTGGCGGGCGCCGTGCTCCGCTGGCCGGCCGGCTCAGCCGGGCCGACGCTGGTCTCCGGCGGAGCCGAGCTGGACGGCGTCACCCGCCTGACAGTCGCGACCGGCTGACGCCGGCCACGTCTACCGGTACAGCACCTGCTGCTGCCGCCAGTCCTTGTCCCGGTCGAAGCCCCAGGCCTTGACCCGCGGCCGCCGCTCGCGGAGCCGCACCGACTCCAGCCCCAGGTAGTGACCGCCCGACGCCGGGTTCCGCCCCACGCAGTCGAGCCGCAGCACGTACTTCCCGGGGTCCGGCCAGAAGTTCAGCAGGTGCACCTCCTCGTTGACGACGTTCGGGCTGTAAAGGTCGATCGCGCCGCCCACCTTGACGCCGTTCAGCGACGCCTGCCAGCGGCCGAAGTCGTAGGACTTGGTGGCGTTGAGGAGTAGCACGAGCGGCTCCTTCTCGCTGACCTCGAAGGGGATCTCGAGCCAGGCGCCATCGGGCTGCTCGGGCTGGTAGAGGAGCTGCGGGCCGTCGTAGAGGTCGAGCTGCTGCGGCGCGGCATCGCCCTGGCCGTGGTGCGCTGCGTCGGCGAAGTCGCGGGCGTACGCGGTGATGCGCTCCAGGCTCGGGAGTCGCCGCTCCGGCCCGCTCGGCGCGCGGGCGGCGAAGGTCGGCTCGCCGGTCTGGTACCAGTAGGCCACGCTGGAGTAGTCGTCCTCGCGCTCGTTCCAGCTCATGCTGCGGTTGTCCGGGTTCTCGTCCGGCGCGATCCAGCCGAAGTGCTCGAACGTGACCTTGATGCCGCGCTGGAAGACGATGGGGTCGGACGTGTACCACCGGTAGGCGCTGGTGTGTCCGCCGACGATGCCCCATTGGTCGAAGTAAGGCACGCCGAACCGCGGTGTGGAGGTGCGCTGGAGGCCCCAGGCGCAGAGGAAGTAGTCCTCGGTGCCGGTGCCCCAGATGCTGGCCACCTTCTCGCCGTCGATGTAGATCTTCTCGTCGCCTTCGCCGAACCAGGCAGGGCTGCGCGTGCGGACCGCCATGACCGTGCCCACGTAGTGTCCGCGGCCCTTGGTGTCGAGCACCACGTAGTCCTCGCCGTGGCGCACCGGGTACTCCTGGCGGTACTGCGCGTAGAAGTAGGGCGTGTCCCGCGGCAGGGTGTCGAGTTTGATCCAGTCGAGGTTGTAGTAGAGCAGGCTGATGGGCTTGTCGCTCTGGTTGACGATCTCGACGCGCGCCGACTTGCGGAAGGGCATGTGCCAGAAGCAGTTGTAGGCGGCGCCGCCCTGGACCACCACGGGCGTGCTGATGACCTCGCTGCGCTTGCCGAAGCAGCTCGCGAAAAAGTCGCCCAGGGGCGCCTCGACGCCGGGCCGGTCGCGCCCGTCCCAGTAGATGCGGAGGAGCATGTCCTGATGGTTGGCGGAGCCGTTCGGCGCCCAGGGCTGCGGCTCCGGGCCAAGGAACGTGATCCACATGTGGTTGATGATGCCGGGACCCTTGACGTCCATCAGCACGTGGGTCTCGCCCGGCGGCACGCGGAAGTTGTCACGGTTGCTCTTCTCTTCCAGGTCGCCCTTCGGGTCGGCGTTGGGGTCGTAGTTGCCGTCGGCGCCCTCGCGGAACGTGGACGTGGCCCGCATACTGCGGCCGGCGTGTGGGCGGGCGAGGTCGTCCATCTCGTCCCCGTGCGAGGGCAGAGCCATGACGGCGCCCATGCCAACGAGCGGGACCAGTATCTGTCGCATCAAGGTCTCCCTGGCGTAGTCCGGATTCGGCGTGGAGGCAGGGCTCCTTGCCGCGCGGAGAATCCGTGCCAGGCAGCGAGGGCAGATAATGGGCAAAGTGCTGGTGCTGTTCGACACGCAGTCCGGGAACACGGGGAAGATGGCGGCTTCGGTGGCGGAGGGCGCCGCCTCGCTGGCGGGCACGGAGGTGCGCCTCAAGCACATCGACGAAGCGACCGGGGAGGACCTGGTGTGGTGCGACGGCGCGGCGGTGGGCTCGCCGACGCACCTGGGGCAGCCGAGCTGGAAGCTCAAGAAGTGGTTCGACGAGTGCGGCGTGTGGGGTCGAGTAGATGGCCGGATCGGCACCTCGTTCAGCTCGGAGGGCGGTCACGCCGGCGGCGCGCTGCTGACGTGCCTGAGCGTGCAGCTCGTGCTGATGAACTTCGGCTTCCTGATCCTGGGCATCACCGACTACGCCCACTACGCCTACACGCTGCACTACGGGGCGACGACCGTGCGCGAGCCGCGCCAACCGGGCGACATCGCAGCCTGCCTGGCGCTGGGGAGGAAGCTGGCGCTGGCGGTGCGGAACGGGCACGTGGACGTGATGGAGGAGGGCCAGACGGGGCCGCGGCTGTTCCGGGAGAAGCCGAGGGAGGGATAGCCGCGGAGCGGCAACGCACGGGGACTGGAGGCGGCGGTGTTCTACATGATCGTCTCAAGACGGCCTAAGTCACTGAGTGGCGAGACAAGGGAGTACAAGGCCTATCTGCACCAAGCGGCCCTGGCTCACCAAGCGGAGCCAGAGCACGTGTCCTCGGCGGACCTTTACGCGCGCATCGTCTGGTTTCACCAGCCAGTCGCCGCTGTGGGGAAGTTGGCCGACGTCGACAACATCGCCAAGCCGATCCTCGATGCGCTCAAGGGCGTCGTCTACATCGATGACAGGCAGGTGGTGCGCCTCGCGATCTCACGGCACGCCGTCGCCGAACTGGCCGACAGCGCCGGCCGATCTCCGGAGGCAAGCGACGAGTTGGTGAACCGTCTCGCAAGTCAGCCGTATCAGGATATACTGTATGTCGAGGTCGGCCGCACGACCACGGTTCCGCCCGTCTTCGGCCCGGTCGACGGAGTGGCGTACGAATGAACGCAGCAGCCTATCTGGAGCAGGCACACCTAGAGGAGCTGGTCGAGCGTCTGGTCAGGCAGGGCTACGACATCGCGGCGGACCCCGCCCCCTTCGACTTGGTCGCCGAGCGACGTGGCGAGCGCATCGCCTATGAGGTCAAAGCCCGGCCCGTCAGCCCGACGGCCTTGACACGGGTCGATGCTCTGCGCAGGGAGGCCCACGCCCAGGGCTTCAGCGACTTCCGGCTTGTCCTCGTCGCTCCGCCGAGGCCGGTCGACGTCGAGATTGAGGGCCTCGAACAGAAACTCCATCGGTATCTGCACGAGCAGCTCCACGTACCGGGGCTGGATGATCAGTTCGCCAGTCCACCAGTGGTGTCCGAGATCTTCGACATCAGCGTGGATGCGGTGGCAGTTCGACCTGGCTTCACGGACGTTGTCGGCGAGGGCCAGGCAGCGCTCTGTGCGGACGACGCCGGGCGCGAACGGGACGTGGCGGACGGTAGGGCGGCCGGCGAGGATCAGGCCGCACCAGCGTTCTGGGTGGTGCCACTCAGCTTCGACCTGAGCCTGGACTCCAATGCAGAGATCAGCGCGGTCCGCCGTCTTGACTTCGACCTCTCGGCCATTCCACGCCCGTCCCCCGACCGGGAAGCAGCCTGACCCTCACCCCAACTTCTGCACCGTCCGGCTGATCAGCTCCGTCTGCTCGACCTCGTCCAGGTCGACGAACCGAGCGCTGTAGCCCGCCACCTTGACCATCAGGTGCGGATACCGCTCCGGGTTCGCCTGCGCGTCGAGGAGCGTCTCGCGGCCGACCATCGAGATCTGCATCGTCCCCACGCCCAGCCGCACAAACGCCTTCAGGAAGCCGGCGAATCTGTCCAGGCCGGCCGGGGTGCAGACGTGCGCCGGGTCGAAGTTCAGGTTCACACTCGTCCCGTCGGGGAAGCAGGTGTAGTCGAGGTTGCTCAGCGACATCAGCACGCTCGTCGGCCCGTGCCGGTCCGTGCCCCAGGTGGGATCCAGGTTGCGCGTCAGCAGCTCCCGCGCCCTGCGGCCGTCCGCCGACGCACCCACCACCGCGCCCAGGCTGCGGTTCGCCACGAACGAGTAGAGCGCGAGCTGCCACCGCCCGCCGCGGGGATTGCGCACCCGGCGGAACTGCTCGTACAGGCGCCGGCTCACCCGCGCCGCGAGGTCGTCGCAGTGCGGGTCGTCGTTGCCCCACTTCGGCGCCGCCAGCAGCTCGCGCCGGAGCCGCTCGTGACCCTCGAAGTCCGCCTGCAACGCCTCCACGAGCTCCGACAGCTTGTGCTGACCGCCCTCGAACACGACCCGCCGAACCGCCGCCAGCGCATTGACCACGTTCGGCAGGCCCGCCACGATGCAACCGGTCAGGTTGTACCGCGCGCCGCCCGCGCAGACGTCCAGCCCCCTGCCAAGGCAGTCGTCGATGAAGCACGACATCAGCGGGTAGCGCCGGTGCGCCATGTGCGAGCGGTCAGCGGCGTTGACCAGCTCCACCAGCCGCTCGGCCGTGAACGCCAGTTGCGCCTCGAACGCCGCCACCACCGCCTCGAAGGCTGTCAGCTCGCCCGGCTGCGGCGTCGGCGCGCCCAGGGCCTCGCCGGTCAGCAGCGACCGGCCCTGGTTCAGCGCCAGCTCCAGCACGAGCGGCAGGTTGAGGTAGCAGCCGTTGGGATGGAAAGCCTCGCGCCCGGGAATGGTGTTCTCGTAGCAGCACGAGCAGATGTAGTCGCGCGCATCCTCCGGCGCGCGGCCGTGCTTGAGGAAGGCGGGGATCAGGGCCTCGTCGTTGGAGATGGGAAAGCCCAGCCCTCCGGCGACGTACGCCGCCGCCGCCTGCCACCAGCGCTCGGGCGCATCGCGGTGGAGCCGCAGAGAGAGGTAGGGCGCCGGCATCGCGATCCGCAGCGATGCCTCGAGGATCAGCTCCGTCAGCTCGTTGGACGCGTCGTCGCCGAGCGGGGTGACGCCGCCCAGACTGCCGTGACTGCCCGGCGTGTAGATCTGGTGCCCGGTGTAGTAGTCAATGTGGCGGAAGCCGAGGAGGAAGATCTCGAGCAACTCCAGCGCCTGCTCGCGGGTGAGCCGGCCCGCTTCCAGGTCATGCCGGTAGTAGGGCAGGAGGAACTGGTCCATGCGCCCCAGGCCGAGCCCGCCGCCGGGGCAGCAGCCACCCATTTCGAGCGTCACCAGCACGTAGGCAAGCCAGTAGCTCTGCAGCGCCTCGCGGAACGCCGCAGCCGGCTGCGCGGGCACGCGGGCGAGCGTGTCGGCCGCCTCGCGCAGCTCCGCCGCCCGCTCCGCGTCGACGCCGTCGGCCAGGCGCAGCGCCTCGGCCCGAAGGCGCTCGGCGAAGCGCAGGAGCGAGGCGCACGAGAGCCGGGCCGCCTCGTACCATCGGCGCTGCTCATCAGACCCGTCGGGGAGCGCGCCGAGGGCCTCGTCGATGCGCGTGAGGATGCCCGCCACGCCCTGCTCCAGGATCTGGTGCAGCCCGGGGGTGATGTGACCCTCGAAGCAGGAGGCGTAGAACACGCCCCCGGAGCGCATGCGGCCGGACAGCTCGTCCGGGGGGGTCTGTCCGGGCCGTCCATGGGGGTCGCGCTGGAGGGCGGGGAGGAGGAGGTTGAAGAAGAACGGGTCTTCGCCGCCGAGCAGGCAGGTATCGCGCTCGATGGTGAGCGGGGCGTGCTCGACGACGTGGGCCAGGGCGCGGGCACGGCCGAGGCTCGGATCGGGCTCGGACTCGAGAAGGGCGGCGGCCTGCTCGGCCAGGGCGGCCAGCTCCGGGGGCGTGGTGCGCTGCTCGTAGCCCAGGTCGAACCGGTGCTGGCGCAGGCGGGCGGAGCGCGGTGTGCTACAATCCGGTCCCGAATGCGGCGGGCGGAAGTAGAGGGCACGAGACATCGGCCGGTCCTCCTGGCTGCACAGCATAGCCCGCGCGTGCAGTCCGGGCAACCGCTGCCCGCTCGGGATTGACATGGCCGGGTCGCGCCGCGTCTTGGCGTTGAGGAGGGTGGCAGGCGGACATGGAATCGCCCCCGATCTGGCGGCCGGTTCCGGCGCTGGCGGTGGCGGTGCTGGGCGGTGTGGCGATGGCAGCCGCCGCCTGGCTGGGTCCGCGCGGGTGGCCGATCTGGCTGGTCCCGCTGGCCATCACGGCGCTGGCGGTGCGCAGCACCGCCACCCCGCTGGTGGTGCTCTGGGCGGCGCTGGCGGTGGGCGGCGCGGTGCCCCGACTGATCGAAGATCCGGGCAAGCTCAGTTACGCCCTGTCCCTCGCAGAAGCCCTCGACCTGGCGGCGATGGTGGCCGGCACGCGCTGGCTGGCACGGCGCGGCAACGCGGTGGTCCTGGCGGTGGGGGTGGGATGTCTGCGGGCGGGGATCGAGCTGGCCTGGTCGGCCACGCCGCTCGGCGACGAGTTCGCCTGGGGCCTGCACGCGATGGCCTGCGCGCCGCTGGCGCAGGCCATGACGCTGCTCGGGGTGACGGGCTTGAGCTGGCTGGTGGCGGCGGTGCCGGCGTCGCTGGCGGTGCTCCTCTGTGACCTGAACCGGGTCGGCGCGGCGCGCGTGGTGTCGCTCAGCTTCGCGCTGCTGGCCCTCTGTGCCGGCATCGGTGCGGGCCGCCTGGAGCAGGTGCCCTCGGAAACCGTCAAGGTGGCGGCAATCGGCCCGCTGCCGGGTGGCGAGGCGGAGATGAGGGGGCTCACGGCGCTCGCCGCCGCGGAGCAGGCCGAGGTGGTGGTGTGGCCGGAGAACGCCATCACCTTGCCCGCCGTGGGC
>JACPDV010000325.1 GCA_016183835.1 Armatimonadota bacterium | reverse complement strand
GCCTACGGCGCCTCGCCCAACCAGCACGATCACAACACCAGCGACTTCGAGATCTACGTCCAGGGACTCGCCGACTGGAAGCTCTCAGGCCCGCCGGTGCGCCTGACCTGGAACCCGAAGACCGACCGCTGGCCCTACCTCTGGGTGCGCCCGTGAGGGCCGGCCGAGGGTGGCTGGCGGCATTGCTGCTCCCCGCCCTGGCGCGGGCCGACGACGCGGGCGTCGCCCGCGCGCTGGCCGCGCACTACCACCGGGCCACCTCGCGGGTGATGGTTCGCGTCGTGCCCTGCCTGACCCGCGCCGAGCTGGACGAGGCGGCGTATGAAGCGAACATCATGCTCCAGACCCTCGCCCCGCCGGCCACGCCGCCGGCGCCACCCACGGTGGCGCTCGGCGCGCTGACCTTCGGCGGCGCGCTGGTCCGGGGGAGCATCGTGGTCCGTCGCGGGCAGACCCCGCTGACGGCCGCGGAGCTGGGCTGCCCGCTGGCGCTCGAGCCGCTCCTCGACTACCTCGCCCGCTGGGACTATGACCGGGCCGAGAAGCTCCTTCTGGCGGCGGCCGAGGTGGCCGGCGAGCAGTGGGGCCGGAGCGACCGCGCCCAGCCCGTGCAGCAGCTCGTCACCGGGTGGCTGCACGACGCGCCGGACGGCCCGCAGCTCTGGGCCCGGATCGAGTTCGTGCCCGGCGTCGGCTTCGTGGCCGGGCTGGCCGACGAAGACGGCGACGGCTGCCCCGAGGCCTACGGCCGGGTGCGGGCCGACGCGCTCGACCCGGCGCTCGTGGCGCGGATCCGGGACGACTACGCCGGTCGCGTCCTCTCGCCGGGCGAGGCCCGCAAGTACTTCAACGAGCTGGTGGCCCGTTGGTACCCGCGGCTGCGGACCTACCTGCTCAAGCCCGAGGAGACGCGTCCCTGGCCCAGCCGCGAGACGGAGGCGGAAGTGGTGGCGGAGCTGGGCGGGCGGCACATCACCGCGCCGTTGGCGGTGATCAAGGGCAAGCCGGCGGAGCAGACGCTGTACAACGTCTTCGTCAGCGCCACGGCCGAGCCGGAAGCGCGCGCGGGTCTGCGCTTCGCCGCAGACGAGGCCCCCGCGCCGGATCCGCCGGCCGGCAACATGGCGCGCTGGCAGGCGGAGCTGGCGGAGTGCGGCGGCTCGTGGGCGGCCTGGGCCGAGCGGCTCGCGCCTTTCCGCGCCGATGTGGCGGCCCAGCTCGCGGCGCGCCCCTCGGCGCTGAAGGGGCTGGTCGGCCGCGACGGGTTCCTCTTCTTCCGCGGCGACCTCGACTATCTGGTCGCCGGCGAGCTGCGCGGGCAGCCCGACGGGCGCGACCCGTTCCCGGCCATCGTCGACTTCCAGAAGCAGCTCGCCGGGCGGGGGATCGACCTGCTCCTCGTGCTGATTCCCGGCAAACCGGAGGTGTTCCCCGAGAAGCTCTCGGCCAAGGCGCCCGACCCCGCGCTGCCCGCCGTGCAGCCGTTCGAGCGGAAGCTGCTGCTCGAGCTGGCGGAGGCCGGCGTCGAGGCGGTGGACCTCCTGCCGGCGTTCCTGCGGGCCAAGGCCGCCTCGCCCGAGCCGTTCTACATGACGCAGGATACGCACTGGTCCAACACCGCGGCCCGCGTGGCGGCGCGGCTCGTGGCCGAGCGGGTCAGGCAGTACCCCTGGTTCACCAAGGCCTGTCCGCGGCCCATCGCCTATCGCACCCGGACCGCCGAGTTCACCCGCCGCGGCGACATCGTGGAGATGCTCACCCCGGCCGAGGCCGTGCGCTGCCGGCCGATGAAGCTCACCGCCGAGCAGGTGCTCCTGCCCGACGGCACACCCTACGCCGACGACCCGGCGAGCCCCGTGGTGGTCCTCGGCGACAGCTACTGCGGTGTGTTCCACCAGGAGGATTGCGAGCACGCCGGGTTCGCCCGCGGATCCGCGGCCAGCTCGCGCGGCGCGGCGCCGCGGCGATCCGGAGCAAGCGGCTCGTGATCTGGACCGTGGCCGCGCGCGATCTATACCACTACTGGGCGGCGTGGGACGTGATCAAGCTGCCGTAAGTGGTCTTCTCCTCCTACCTCTTCCTCTTCTGGTTCCTGCCCCTCACCCTGGGGGTCTACTACACCGCGCCCCGCCGCTGGCGCCACCTCCTCCTGACCCTCCTCAGCTACCTCTTCTACGGCTGGGCCAACCCCTGGTTCGTGCTCCTCATGCTCTTCTCCACCGCCGTCGACTATGTCGGCGGGCTGATCCTGATCGGCCGCCTCGGCCACTCACCGCCCTCGGCCCGCCAGCGGCGCTTCGGCGTGACCCTCTCGGTGGTGATGAACCTCTCCCTGCTCGGCTTCTTCAAGTACCTCGGCTTCGCCCAGAGCAGCCTCAACGTGCTGCTCGAGGCCTTCGGCCACGAAGCGGTGAGTGTCTACACCGTCGTCCTTCCGGTCGGCATCTCGTTCTACACCTTCCAGTCCATGAGCTACACCATCGACCTCTACCGCGAGCAGGTGCCGCCGGCGCGCTCCTTCCTCGACTTCGCCTGCTACGTGTCGCTCTTCCCCCAGCTCGTGGCCGGACCCATCGTGCGCTATGCCGACGTTGCCGAGCAGCTCGTCCACCGCGACCACACGGTCGAGAAGTTCGCGTCGGGCGTGTTCTTCCTCGCCTGCGGACTGGCCAAGAAGGTGCTCCTCGCCAACCCGGCCGGCGAGATCGCCGATGCCTGCTTCGACGCCGGCGGGTTGCTCTGGCACCAGGCCTGGGCCGGCGCGCTGGCCTACGCCTTCCAGATCTACTTCGACTTCAGCGGCTACTCCGACATGGCCGTGGGGCTGGGCCGGATGCTCGGCTTCGAGTTCCTCCGCAACTTCAATCGGCCGTACCTCTCCGAGAGCATGACCGAGTTCTGGCACCGCTGGCACATCTCGCTCTCCACCTGGCTCCGCGACTACCTCTACATCCCGCTCGGCGGCAACCGGCTCGGACCGCGGCGGACCTATCTCAACCTGTTCGCCACCATGCTCCTCGGCGGGCTGTGGCACGGCGCGGGGTGGACCTTCGTGGTCTGGGGCGCGGCGCACGGCTTGCTCCTCGCCTTCGAGCGCCTGGCCGGCAAGGACAGCCTCTACCGCCGCGCGCCGCGGCCGGTGCGCGTGGCGCTGACCTTCCTGCTTGTGCTCATCACGTTCGTCGTCTTCCGCGCCGAGACGATCGGCGCCGCGGGCCGGGTCCTCCGCGCCGGCGTCGGCTGCGGCGCCGGCTCGCCGCTGCTCAACGGGCTGATCTACTCGCCCGACCATCTGCTCTACCTGGGCGTCTCGTCCGTCGTGGTGTGGCTCTGCCCCGACACCTGGGAGCTGGCCGAGCCGCTCACCCCGGCCAAGGCCGCGGGCGCCTTCGCCCTCGTCGTGCTGGCCGCTGCCGCGATGCTCACGCAGAGCTACAATCCATTCCTGTATTTCCGGTTCTGATGACCGATCAAACCTCCACAACCTGGGACCTGGACCGGCGCCGCGGGCGCGCGGCGTGGTACCTCACGCTCGCCTTCTGCCTCGTCTCGGCGGGCGTGCCGCTGGCCCACGTCGCCCGTGACTTCCGCCGCGGCGAGTCGGACTGGGCCCAGCTCCGCCACCAGGCGCCCACCGGCGAGAGCCTGAAGGCCTTCGCGCAGACGCTGGCGGACAACTCACCCGTGGCTCGCACCGTTCGCCCGTGGACGCAGTGGCTGGGCACGCGCTTCCTCGGCCGGGGTAACGCGAAGACCGTGGTGGGCGGCGGTGGGTGGCTCTTCTACCGGGCCAGCGTCGACCACGTGGTCGGGCCGCCGGCCGATCCGGACGGACCGGCGCGGGCCATCGTCGCCTATCGCGACGCGCTGGCCCGGCAGGGGATCCGGCTCGTGGTCCTGGCGGTGCCGGGCAAAGAGACGGTCTACCCCGAGCTTCTGGCGCCCGGCTACCCGGCCGCCCTCGGCCCGCCGCGCAACGCCGGCACCGTGCGGCTGATCGAGGCGCTTCGGCATCGCGGAGTGGAGGTGGTGGATCCGGTGACGGTGCTATCCGGCCTGCCGGCGGCTGGAAGCCGCGGCTACCATGCGAAGCCCACCTCCGTGGGCTCCGGATCCGGAGTCGGCGCAGGCCGACTTGGGATGGTTGCCGCGGCTTCCAGCCGCCGGGCACCGACCGTCGAGCCGCTCTACCTGCCGCAGGACACACACTGGTCGCCGACCGGGCTGGGCCTTGTGGTGGACGAGGTGGCAAGGCGGATCGAGTCGCTCGGCTGGCTGCGGGGCTGCCCCGCGGTGCCCTATGCCGCGTCACCCGAGCCGGCGTCGGTGGCCAACCGGGGCGACCTCTACGACATGCTCGACCTGCCGGCCGACCACCCTCTGGGTCCGCCGTTCCCGGCGTTCCTGCGCCCGGTGATGCTGGACGGCGAGCCGTGGCGGCCGGACCACCGCGGCGCCGTGATGCTCCTCGGCGACAGCT
>JACPDV010000324.1 GCA_016183835.1 Armatimonadota bacterium | reverse complement strand
CTTCAAATACCACGGGAATTATCCTTCACGCTCTGGACATAACTCAAAGCATACTACCCAAACCGGCCCGTGATGTAATCCTCGGTCCGGCGGTCTCGGGGTTTGGTGAAGAGCTGACCGGTGGGCCCGTACTCGATCAGCTCGCCGAGCAGATCCTCGATGTGGGTGGTGGAGCGCGGGTCGAGGGCGGAGCAGGGCTCGTCCATCAGGATCACCTCGGGCTGCATGGCCAGCGCGCGGGCGATGCACAGCCGCTGCTGCTGCCCGCCCGACAGCGCGAGCCCGCTCTCGTGGAGGCGGTCCTTGACCTCGTTCCACAGCCCGGCCTGGCGCAGCGAGCGCTCCACCAGCTCGTCGAGGAACGCCCGCCGGCGCCGCCGCGGCGCCATCCCGTTGATCGCCGGACCCCACGCGACGTTGTCGTAGATCGACTTGGGAAACGAGTTGGGTTTCTGGAAGACCATCCCGATCCGCCGGCGGACCTCCACCGGATCGACCTCGGGGGCATAGAGATCCTCCCCGTGGTACAGGATCCGGCCGCTCATGCGGACCTCCGGGATCAGCTCGTTCATGCGGTTGTAGGCCCGCAGGAGGGTGGACTTGCCGCAGCCCGACGGGCCGATGAAGGCGGTCACCTGGCCGGTCTGGACCGGCATGCACACGCGCCTCACCGCCTCTTTGGCGCCGTAGGCGATGGTCACCTGTTCGCAGGTGAGCACGGTCCCTGGCGCCGGAAGCGCTTCCAGTTCGGCTACCACCGCACCCTCCGTTCGGCTCGGTTGCGCAGGCCGATGGCCAGGCCGTTCATGCTGAGCAGCACCACCAGCAGGACGATGATGCCCGACGCCGCCAGGGCGTGGAACTCCCGCTGCGGCCGCGACGCCCAGTTGAAGACCTGGATCGGCAGCGCCGTGAAAGCGTCCGTCAACCGGTGCGGGACGAACGCGACGTAGGTCAGAGCGCCCATCATGACCAGCGGCGCGGTTTCGCCGATGGCGCGGGAGAGCGCCAGGATCACGCTGGTAGCGATCCCCGGCAGCGCGGTCGGGAGCACATGACACCGCACCGCCTGCCAGCGCGTGGCGCCGAGGGCGTAGGCCGCCTGCCGCAGCGAGCTCGGCACCGCCCGAAGCGCCTCCCGGCTGGCGATGATGACCATCGGGAGCACCAGGATTCCCAGGGTCAGCCCGCCCGCTACGAGACTCCGCCCGCAGCCCAGCCCGCGGACGAACAGCGCCAGGCCGAGCATCCCGTACACGATCGACGGCACGCCGGCCAGGTTAGCGATGTTCACCTCGATGGCGGCGTTCAAACGACCCGGGCGCGCGTACTCTTCCAGGTACACCGCGGCGGCCACGCCGAGCAGGATGGCCAATGCGGCGGTCAGCATCATCAGCCACAGCGTGCCGAACAGCGCCGCTTTGACGCCGGCCTTCGCGACGAACCGCGAGGGGAAGCTGGTGAGGAACTGCCGGTCGAGGTGCGGCAGGCCCTGCACCAGGATGGTCAGCAAGAGGACCGCGAGGGCCAGGAGCACCAGTCCGACCATTGCCTGGCAGAGCCGGTGGAAGGCGCGCTCGAGGCGCCGGCGACGGGCCAGGTCGGGATCGGTCCGGTGCAGCGACGGCGGGCCGGGCGGCGCCGGAGCCGGCTCGGCCGGCGCCTCCGGCGGGGGCTCGTCCCACTCGGGCAGGTCCCGGGCGGTGGCGGTCATTCGTACACCTCGCGGAAGGCGCGCAACACACGCTGCGCGACGAGATTCATGCCGAGGGTGATGAGGAACAGCAACGCCCCGACCGCGAACAGCGTCTGGTAGGCCACCGTGCCGGCCGGGGTGTCGCCCAGACTGATCTGCACCATGTAGGCGGTCATGGTCTGGATGCTGACCAGCGGGTTGAGAGTCAGCTTCGGCGTGGCACCGGCGGCCAGGGTGACGGCCATGGTCTCGCCCACGGCCCGCGACAGCGCCAGCACGAAGGCGGCGAGCACGCCGGACAAAGCGGCGGGGAGCACCACCCGCACCGACACCTCGAGCCGCGTGGCGCCCACCGCGTAGGCGCCGTGACGGATGTACTGCGGCACCGCACGGAAGGCGTCGTCGCAGAGCGAGGCCACCATGGGGAGGATCATGATCCCCACCACCACCGCGGCGCTCGCCCCGTTGAACACCTCGGTCCGCGGCAGGACGAACCGCAGCGCCGGGGTCACCGCCGCCAGCGCGAAATAGCCGTAGACCACGGTGGGGATCCCGGCCAGGATCTCGAGCAGCGGCTTGATCCACCGCCGCGCGCCGGCGCTCGCGTACTCGCTGAGGTAGAGCGCGGTCAGCATGCCGCACGGGATGGCGATCAGGCTGGCACCGAACGTCACCAGGACCGTGCCGCAGACCAGCGGGAGCACGCCGAACCGGCGCGGGTCGAAGAGCGGCGCCCACTCGGTGCCGGTGAAGAACTCGAGTGGCGAGACCTGGCGGAAGAACCTCCCGGTCTCGACCGCCAGCACAGCCACGATCCCCGCGGTGACGGCGATGGAGCAAAGCGCGGCGGCGCCCAGCCAGACGCGGACCACCCACTCCTGGAGTTGGAGCAGGCGGTCGCGGGAGCTGGTGGTCAGCGTCTGTGCCATCGCTCGTCACCCGGGGGCCTCGGAGCCTATTCCTTGGCCAGGAGGTCCTCGATCTTCACGCCGATCTGCGAGCCGCCGGAGAAGATGGAGCCGGTCTTCTTGGCCACATAGCGCTGGATCGCCAGGTCGTAAGCCGCCTGCGGGAGCGGCGTGTAGCCGACCTGCTTGACCAGCGCGGGCGCGTTCTGAAGGTAGAAGCGGACGAACGCATCGACCTCGGGCCGCGCCGCGGAGGCCGTCTTCACGTAGAGGAAGATCGGCCGGCTGAGCGGCTTGTAGGTGCCGCTGGAGATTGTCTCGTCGGACGGCTTGACCGGCTTGCCGTCGCCCGGGTCGATGGCCACCAGCTTCAGCTTGCCCTGGTTCTCGGCGAAGTAGGCGTAGCCGAAGAAGCCCAGGGCGTTGGGGTCGCCGGCGATGCCTGTGACCAGGACGTTGTCGTCCTCGCTGGCGGTGAAGTCGCTGCGGCAAGCGCCTTCCTTGCCGTTGACTGCGTCGGTGAAGTAGTCGAAGGTGCCCGAGTCGGTGCCGGGGCCGTAGAGCTTGAGCGGCTGGTCGGGGAAGCCCGCGCGGACGTCCTTCCAGTTGTTGACCTTGCTGCCGGGCTCCCAGATCTTGTTCAGCTCCGCGACGGTGAGGCTCTCGCAGAAGGTGTTCTGCGGGTTGACCATCACCGACAGGCCGTCGAAGGCCACGGGCAGCTCGATGTACTCGATGCCCTTGGCCTTGCAGGCTTCGGCCTCTTTGGACTTGATGGGCCGCGAGGCGTCGCTGAGGTCGGTCTCACCGGCAGAGAACTTCTTGAACCCGCCGCCGGTGCCCGAGATGCCGGCGGTGACCTGCACGCCGGGGTTGGTCTTGCCGAACTCCTCGGCGACCGCCTCGGTGATGGGGTAGACGGTGCTGGAGCCGTCGATGGCGATCTTGCCGGAGAGGTTGCTCGGCGCGGCGGGCGGAGCGGGCTGCGCGGCCGGCTCGGGTGGCTTGGTCTGGCACCCGGCCAGCACCGCCGCCAGGGCCAGGGCCGGGAGGGCGGATGTTCTCATTCCTGGGGTCTCCTTCGAGACCGCAGGATAGAGGCGATGTGTTAGACCGCCGTTAGGCGCTGGCGTGTGTGCCGTCAACCGGGACGCATGTCGCGCTGCCGTGCGTACCCCATCACATGCCGCCGCACGTTCTCCGCGATGGGGAACCGCCCCGCGCACACGTACTGCGCGAGCCTGCTCATCCACCGCCGCTGCTCCCCCGGGTGGCCCACCGGCAGCCGGCTCACCGCTCGGAGGGCAACGGAAACACAGCAATGTCTCGGCGCCGCGCAGGGCACCGGCGGCTCGCGATCGCGTTCCTACGGGAGCGACGAGCCTGGGGGGAGGTCTTGGGTCTGCGGACAGGGTCTGCGGACACCATACACATTCGGGTCTGCGGACACCAAACACATTCTGTGTTTGGACGTGCGGCGCGAAGGAGAACCGGGCAGTGCGGCGGACACGATCCAGGCGGCCCGTGGGACTGAAGTAGTGGCAGGCAGGGAAATATGTATGGTGTCCCATAGGCGTTAGTTTTGGGCATGGTCGTCATCCTCCTCCGCCAACCAGAGCGCCAGCATCTGCGGCGGACGTTTCCGACGGTACCTCTCGCCGACGGCAAATCTGGCCTCCCGCAACCACTCCAGCAGCCGCGTCAGCGT
>JACPDV010000323.1 GCA_016183835.1 Armatimonadota bacterium | reverse complement strand
CGAGCCGGCCCGCGCGCTCCGCACCCTCCAGGCCGGCGTGGACAGGCTCCAGCCGGGCGACACGCTCCAGGTCCGGGCCGGGACGTACCGCGAGATGGTTACCTTCCCGCGCTCCGGCCGGCCCGACGCCCGGATCACGGTGGAGGCCTACCGCGGGGAGGAGGTGCTCGTCAGCGGCTGCGACCCCGTCACCGGCTGGACCCGCGACGAAGGCCAGGTGTGGCAGGCGCCGATGCCGTGGACCCTCGGCCTCGGCCGCAACCAGGCCTTCGCCGGCGGCGCCGTGCAGCTCGAGGCGCGCTACCCGAACCAGCCGGCGAAGGGGCTGGAGATGTACGTCGCCGGGCTGTCGCCGCTATGGCCCACCTTCGGCGAGTTCTCCATTCCCGCCGAGACGAAGAAGGAGCAGCCGGGCCGGATCATCAGCAAGCTCCTCGACGGCCAGCCCGACGACTGGTGGAAGGGCGCGCTCTACTACGGGATCCACTTCGAGGGCTGGTGCGCGCAGACGGGCGTGGTGGAGAGCAGCAAGTCGGGCGAGATCACCGTCGGCGACCGCACGAGCACGTGGTGGTTCGGCAGCGCCTATGGCGGCGGCGACCCGAACACCGAAGACGGCCGCGGCATGCTCGTCGGCAGTCGCCACGCGCTCGACCAGCCGGGCGAGTGGGCGTGGGAAGACAACACGCTCTACCTGATCCCCGCCGCCTCGGGTCCGCCGCAGGACGTCGAGGCCAAGCGCCGGCAGCTCGCCTTCGACCTCAGCGGGGGCGAGTGGATCACCATCCGCGGGATCAACGTCCGGGCCGCCTCGGTGCGCCTGGCGGACTCGGCCTGGTGCGCGTTCGAGCGCTGCCACCTCAGCTACATCAGCCACTTCACGCTACAGTACAACATCGGCCAGGTGGCCCACGGCCGCGACACCATCCAGTCGGGCGAGACCGGGATCTACGTCTCGGGGCACGACAACAGTTTCGTCAGTTGCAGCGTGCGCTTCAGCGCCGGCGCCGGGTTCCATCTGCGCGGCTACCACCACACCATCCACAACTGCCTGATCGACGAGGTGAGCTACACTGCGCACTACCTCAACGCCATCACGGACGCCGTGTCGGACTTCCCCGACTACGAGAACTTCCTCGTCGGCGGTCACATGATCACCTACAACACGATGCGCAACGCCGGTCGGCACTTCTTCAACTTCTACGGCAACGGGCCCAACACCGTCTCGCGCACGCGCAGCGGCATGGACTACCTGGCCACCCTGTTCGCCCACAACCACCTCTACAACGGCATGCTGCAGACCCGTGACGCGGGCTTCATCACCGGCTACTACTGCAGCGCCGGTACGCTCGACGGGCTCAACTCGCAGGTCGTCTACAACGTCCTCCACGACGACTACGACCTCTCCGCGATGCGCTGGAACGTGCTCGGGCCGATCTACCTCGATGCCGGCACCTGCAACGTGGACGTGCGCAACAACCTGCTTTGGGCCGCCCCCGGCGCGTTGCAGAAGGGGCTCTGGTTCAACACCTGCTGCACCGACTGCAGCGATCAGGACAACGTCTTCCTGCCCCTCTTCACCCGTACCAGTGCCGAGCTGACCGCGGACGACTTCCCCAACGGCAGACCCTTCCGCTTTGGTCACGACTTCGGCCGCCCGCCACCCTTGCCGGTCTGGCCACGGCTCGACCGCCAGGTGCTGCCGGACGGCGCCCCGGTGGAGCTGCGGGACGGAGCGTCCTGGTCCAGCGAGGGCGTGGACCTGGCGCACTGGCAGTCGGTGGTCATGCGTTTCGCCTCGGACGTGAAGGAGCTGAACGGCGACAAGGCGGGCCGCGCGCACCCGCGCCACCGGCAGGCCACCGACCCGCTGGTGATGGAGGCGGTTAGCCGCGACGGCGCTTCGTTCGGGGTGGGGGAGCAGTGGACCTTCATCCGCGGGGTGAAGGACGGCGCCTGGATCCGTTTGGACAAAGTGCCGCTCGGCGAGGGCTACGAGCGGTTCCGGCTGGTCTACGGCAAGATCACCGACAGCCGGGCCTGGGTCGAGGTGCACCTGGACGCGGTGGACGGCCCGCTGGCCGCCACCGTGCCGCTGGTGCGCACCGACCGCCCGCGCGGCGGCAGCGTCCAGATCTACCGGCAGGCTACCGCCGCGGTGGCGGCCGAGGCGAAGGGGCTGCACGACGTCTTCCTGGTCTTCCACACCGAGGATCAGCAGCCGGTGGGCGAGTTCGAGTACGCCCGGTTCGAGCGCTACCGCGGCGCCATCGCGCTGGCCAAGGACGAGGTGCGGATCGAGGTCCGCGCCGGCGCGCGAGACGGCGAGCTGCTCGGCGTCCTCCACCCACGCTTCACGGGCGGCGCCGAGGCGTACCGCGAGATGGTCGCCCCGCTCGAGCCGGGCAAGGGCCGGGGGCCGCTGTGGTTCGTGGTTCGTTCGGCGCTGGGCGAACGGCCGCTCGGGCGGATCGCCTGGCTCCGGTTGGAGCGCGCCGCCGACCAGCAGGCGGTGCCCGGGCTGGGTGCCTCGCCCCTGCGCACGGCGGGCGGCAAGCCGGTCTTCCCCGCGCCCACGAACCGGCCGCTGTACAAGCCGGCGGAACGCTTCGGCGGCGGAGCCGCGAGCGCGCCGCCGGCGCCGATGGCGGTGGCTCCGCGCCTCACGGTGGCGCCCAAGGTGGACGGCACAACGGCCGAGTGGTTCGCGGCGCCGCTGAAGCTGACCGAGTCGTGGGATGGCAACCTCAGCCCGATGGCCGCCGGTTCGGCGTGGACCGGGTACGACGCGCAGGCGCTGTACGTGGCGGTGCTCACCCCGGGCGCCACGCGCCGGGGCCAGCACCGCTGGGGCACCGACGACGGCGTGGCCGTGGTGGTGCAGGACTCCCTGGGCGCCAAGGCCGGGCCGGTGGCGTGGGTCAGGGTCTTTCCCGACGGCACGACGGCGGCGTCGACCACGACGCTGGCCCGTGCGGCGACCTGCCGCGCGTCGGCCGGCCCGAAGGGCTGGAGCGCCGAGCTGCGCCTCCCGTTCGCGGCGCTCGGCTTCACGGCGAAGACGGCGCCACTGGTGCGCTTCAACGTCGGCGGCTACCGCGCGACGGAGAAGGCCTGGTGCCTCTGGCGCGGCACGGGCAGGCCGCTGGAGCGCGTCGGTGAGGCGGGCGTGCTGGCCTTCCGCGAGGAAGTCGCCACCGGCGCGGTGCTGCCGAAGGACGGGCTCGCCGTCTGGCTCGACGCCACGGACGCCGCCACGCTGGTGCGCGACGAGGCCGGCCGAGTGTCGGCATGGAAGGACAAGAGCGGCCGCGGGCGCGACGCGGTGCAGGCGGACGCGCGCTTCCGGCCCGGGCTGGTGGCCGACCAACTGCTGGGCAAGCCGGCGCTGCGGTTCGACGAGAAGCTCACCACTCGCTTCGACCTGCCGGACCTGAGCGACGAGAAGATCGCCGCGACCTGCTTCGCGGTGGTGAGCAACCCCGAGCCGGGGAGCGAGGTGCACCACGACGAGCGGATCTTCACGGCCAGCGACGGGAAGGGCTTCGACTACCAGGTCGGCATCGCGCTGACGGTGCCGGGGATGGAGACGGGCGGCCCGCGGGTAGTCTCAGGCGTCTTCACCGGGCGCTGGGCGAGAGCGGTGCGGGTGGGCTGCTTCTCGCCCAACTACCAGACGTACTTCACGGGGCTGATGGGTGAGATCCTGGTCTACGACCGGGCGCTCACGGCCGCCGAGACGGCGCGGGTACGGGCGTACCTGGCGTGCAAGTGGGGGCTGCCCTGACAGTCACGCGTCGTCCCGCCGCCCGGTAGGGGCGACCGGCAGGTCGCCCGCTATCCCGATTGTGACCACGTCAGGCCAGACGGACAGTCGACCTGCCGGTCGCCCCTACCGGGGTCACGCCTCCTCGCGCGGCTCGAGCTTCAGCGACGCGGAGTTCATGCAATAGCGGAGTCCCGTGGGCTGCGGCCCGTCCCGGAAGACGTGCCCCAGGTGGGCCTCGCACTGGCTGCACAGCACCCCGACGCGCACCATGCCGTGGCTGGAGTCGCTCTCGGTGCGGACCGCTTCCGCGGTGACGGGTTGGGAGAAGCTCGGCCAGCCGGTGCCGGATTCGTACTTGGTCTCGGAGTCGAACAGCGCGGCGCCGCAGCAGACGCAGTGGTAGACGCCGGGCGTGTGGCAGTCCCAGTACTCATTGTCGAACGGCCGCTCGGTGCCCTTGCGGCGGGTCACCTCAAACTGCAGGGCGGTGAGCCGTTCACGGTAAGCGGCATCGTTGGCGTCGGGCATGGCGGGCTCCTGGGGGCAGGATGCCGCCGGGTGGAGGGCTTGTCAGGCGGGGAGCGGCGGGCGTGTCAGCCAGAGGCGCCCCACCACCACGGCGGTGGCCAGAAGACCGAGCATCGCCGCCCAGCCGCAGGCGGTTAGGAGACGGCCCCGCGACGCTGGGAGGCCGAAGGCGCGGCCGGGGATGCGCAGGTGGTTGGGCCCGGCGAACAGGCCGGCCAGGAGGAGTGCCGTGCCGGCCGCAGGCAGGAGCGAGAGCAGCCACAGTGCCGGCCAGCAGGCGGTCGGGTTGGTGAGGTGCTGCTGCAGCCAGGCCGCCCGCCAGGCGATCACCCCGGGGTGTGCGGCGATCAGCCAGCCGAAGCCCAGCAGCGTGAACCCGAAAGCGCAGAAGCGCGCCGGCCAAGGCGACCTGCGACGCTCGCGCAGCCCCGCCGCCAGGCCGCAGGTGGCAATTGCCGCCCGCAGCCCCAGCCAGGTCAGCATCCGCTCGGGTTCGGTCGGGGCCCAGACCGGAGGATCCCACGGCAGCGTACCGACCACTGCCGCGCAGACCGTCATGCTCGTCAGAAACCCCGCAGCCGCGACGTCCACCACGCTCAGGAGCCCTGCGCGACCTCTTGGCCAGCCGAAGGCCTCACCGGGCACCCGCAGGCGGTACGGCCCGCCCAGCGACGCAACAACCAGCGCGGCCCAGCCAAGCAGTGTGAGGGGCATGGCCAGCCAGAGGAGCACGGTCGCCCTGGGCGAGTCGTAGGGCTCACCCAGCACCATCGGCACCATCGGCGCGAGGAGCAAGGCCGCGGCCAGTGCGGTCAAGCCGATCAGGCCGAACCGCGCCGGCCAAGGACGGCGGTCGCGGTAGGCCAGCACCAGGAAGAGGCCGCAGACCTCCACCAGGGGCACGGGCGACAATGCAGCGAAGACCAGCCCTGATCCGTCGGCCACGCCCTGCTCCCCGTCCACCCGCCCCGCTCTGGACCGTTCGCGCACGCGGCGCGCGATCCTCCAGGGAGGAGCCGCCGTGCGGCGGTCGAAGGGTGAGGCCGGGGACGTTCGGGCCCGCGGCATCGAGGAACGCATGGCCACCACACCAGGGGAAATGGGGATGTGGCGTCCGGGTCAACGGATCGCCGGACTCTACCACGTCGTGCGACCGCTCGGGCACGGCGGCATGGGGGTGGTCTACCAGGTTCGTCACCTCGAGTGGGACGTGGACCTGGCGGTCAAGACCCTGCGCCAGGAGCTGCTTCGCCGGCCGGGCAGCGTGCGCGATTTCGAGCGCGAGTGCGAGACCTGGATCGGCCTGCCGCCCCACGCCTACACGGTGAGCTGCTACTACGTGCGCAATCTGGAGGGCCGCCTAGGCCTCTTTGCCGAGTTCGTACCCGGCGGAAGCCTGGCTGGCGCCATCGGCTCGCGGCGGCTCTACAAGGGCGCCCCCGACGAAGTGCTCTCCCGCCTCCTCGGTGTGGCTGCGCAGGCGGCGTGGGGGCTGCACCACGCCCACCGCCACAGCCTGGTGCACCAGGACGTGAAGCCGGCCAACCTGCTGCTCGGCGCCGGCTGGGTGTGCAAGGTCACCGATTTCGGCCTGGCGCGGGCGCAAGAGCTGGCAGTGGGCGTCGGCGCCGGCGCCCACGTCACCGCGATGGGGATGACCGCCGCCTACGCCTCGCCCGAGCAACT
>JACPDV010000344.1 GCA_016183835.1 Armatimonadota bacterium | reverse complement strand
TGGATCGGGGTCCAGGTGTACACGGGCGTGGTGCTCGGTCGCGCCAGCGTGGTCTCGTACGCCATGTACGGCGTCTGGTAGCCGGACGGGATGGTGAGCTGCACACGCGGCGGACGCGGATCCTTGGTCGCGCCCACCGGAATGCTGCCCGTCAGCGTGGTAGCGCCGGCGCCCGGTTGGGTCTGATTGTCCGGGACGATCTCGGCTTTGACCGTATAGCCGAGCGCGCTGCTCTGCACCGCCGGCGAGACCGTCACGATCGGGTCGGCGTACGCCGTCCGCGGCGGTGGCGGTGGTGGCGGCGGCGGCGAGGTCGACGCCGGGATGGGCGAGACCTTGTTGGTCGTGATCGGGATGTACTCCGGGTCGTCGAGCGGCCTAGGGTTCGGCACTGTCTCCATCCTCTCGGCCGGGCTGGTGATCGGGCGCGGCGCCCGGAGCAGCACCCTCGAGGGCCATCTCGACGGCCCACTCCCATCCCGGCGGCAGTTCGAGTCGCGACGGGTCCATTCCCGCCGCGCGCACACGCTCCTTCAACTCCGCTTCACGTTCTCTCAGCCGCCGCTCGTCGTCCATTCTGGGCAGCGCCCCCGCGCCGGCGAACAGACGCTGCGCGCCCTGCCACATCAGGTAAGCCCCGCACACGTCGCCCTGCTGAAGGGCTGACCAGGCAATCGCCTGCAGGCTGCGCGCCATCCCGCGTGGATTGCCCACCTCGCGTTGCCGCGCCAGACTCGACCGGAACCAGTAGACGGCCTCCGCCTCGTCTTGCCGACGGAGGTGCAGCTCTCCCAGGTTGTACTCGATGGCGGCCCGCGTCGAGAGGCTGCCGTGCTCGCAGGCGTGTTCGAGGCTTGCCTCGTACGCCGCCCGAGCCGCATCGAGGTCGCCCTGCTCCATCGCAGCGCTGCCGAGATTGCTCAGCGCGATACCCAGCTCGGGCGCCTCGGGGGCTTGACGGTAAAACTCCACGCACTCGGCGAACGCGGCACGAGCGCCCACTGTGTCGCGGGCGGCGGCGAGGACCATCCCGAGGTTGTTGAGCGACCCGGCCACATCCTCCGGCCCGCCGTGCTCGCGGCGGATGGCCAGCGCCTCCTCATGGTGCGCCCGCGCCACCGGCAGGTCGCGGAGGACGCCGGCCAACACGCCGGCCGCGTTGAGCGCGAGGGCCCGGAGGAGCGGCGGCGAGCCGTCGCTCCGCGCCGCCGCCGCCTCGCACCAGGAACGGCCCTCGAGCAGGCGGCCATGGAGGTACCACCACCGCCAGAGCGCCGCGATCAGCCGGTGCGCCGGCTCCGCCGAGGTGGCCTCGCGAGCGGTCTCCAGCGCCGCCTGGAAGTGCGCCCGCTCGGCGTCGAGGCGGGCTAGCGCCGCCACTTGATCCGCCCCCTTCAGCCGCGGCTCCGTCGCCTCCGCCAGCTCCAGGCACCAGGCCACGTGCGCCTCGCGCAGCGACCGCCACCCGTCTCGGGCGTGGAGGTGCTCGCGGCCGAACGCACGAAGGGAGGAGAGCATCCGGAAGCGCCGCTCCTGGCCCGCGTCCACAGCCTGCAGGAGCGATTTGGCCACCAGCGAGCCGAGCCTGTCCGTGACCTCCCAGGCAGACGCGCCGTCCGGCGCTGCGACGCGCTCGGCCGCCTCAAGCCCGAAATCGGCGGGGAACACCGCCAACCGATCGAACAACTCCCGCTCGACAGGGTCGAGCAGGCCGTAGCTCCACTCCACTGCGGCGCGGAGCGAGCGGTGGCGCTCCGGCGCCGTCCGGCTTCCGCCGGCCAGGAGCTTGAAGCTGTCGTCGAGCCGGGCCAGAATCTGCTCGGGAGCCATCATCCGCACGCGCGCGGCGGCGAGCTCAATGCTGAGCGGCACGCCGTCGAGCCGGCGGCAGATGTCGGCCACCACGGCGCCGTTCTGTGCGGTCAGGCGGAACTCCGGATTGACCGCGCGAGCCCGCTCGACGAAGAGGTCCACTGCGGGCACGGCGGCGAACGCCTCCAGATCCAGTGCGGCGCCCTCGGTGGGCAGGCTGAGCGGCGGCTCCGGGTAGGTCGCCTCACCCACCACCTGGAGCGCCTCCTGGCTGGTGGCCAGGATGTGCAGCTCAGAGCAAGCCCGCAGGAGCGTGTGGACCACACCGGCCACGTCGGCCACGACATGCTCGCAGTTGTCCAGCAGGAGGAGCAGGCGTTTGCCCTGCAGGTACGCCACCAGGCTCTCGTGCGTGGTTCGGCCCGGCTCGTCGCGGACGCCGAGGGTGTGCGCGATGGCCGTCAGAACGCGAATCGGGCCGGCAAGTCCGACGAGCGCGACCAGCCAGGCCCCCGCGGGGAAGCGGTCGAGCAGGTCGGCGGCGAGGGCGATGGCAAGCCGCGTCTTGCCGATCCCGGTGCCGCCCACCAACGTCAGCAGGCGGGTGTGCTCGAACAGCGCCTCGGCGGCGGCCAGCTCGGCGGTGCGGCCGACCAGGCGGGTGAGCTGGGCGGGCAGATTGTGGCGATAGCTCTCGATCCCGCGCAGCGGCGGGAAGTGGCCGGGCAGCTCGGGGTGTCTGACCTGGAACACGCGTTCCGGCTCGTCCAGGTCGCGGAGCGCGTGGACGCCCAGATCGGCCAACTCGAAGCCGGTCGCCCCGTCCACGGCGTGGGCGAGGGGTTCGCTGAGGAGAATCTGGTCGGGGTGCGCGGCGCCGAGGAGCCGGGCGCAGCGGTTCAGGGCCGGCCCGAAGTAGTCGCCGTCGCGCTCGCGGGCCTCGCCGCAGTGGAGCGCCATGCGCACGGGGAGCCGCCCGATCCCCGGCTCGGCCTGCTGCCGGAGCGCCACCTGGGCGGCCACCGCGGCGGCCAGGGCGGCGCCGGGATGGGGGAAGATGGCGAGGATGCCGTCGCCGGTGTGCTTCACCACGCGTCCGCCGCCGTCGGCGACGGCGCGGCCGAGAAGCTCATCGTGGCGGGCGAGCGCGTCGTGCATCGCCGCGGGATGCTCCTGCCAGAGGCGGGTGCTCCCGGCGATGTCGGTGAACAGAAACGTCGGCGGCTCGGACAGCACGGCGTTCCCCGGCCAGCGTCCGACGCGGCGCACGCACCTTCGGCGCGCGCCGCGTCGGACCTCCCGGGGTCCGCCCGAACCGCACCGGTCCAGCTAGAGCTGGATCGGGGTCCAGGTGTAGACGGGCGTGGTGCTCGGCCGCGCCAACGTGGTCTGGTACGCCATGTACGGCGTCGTGTAACCCGACGGGATCGTGAGC
>JACPDV010000343.1 GCA_016183835.1 Armatimonadota bacterium | reverse complement strand
TGCCCCTCCCCCGCTCCGCAGGGGAGGGCGGCGGATCTGGTTCTCACCTCCGGCGGCGCCTCCGTGGGTGACCGCGACGTGATCGCCGCGGCCTGGGAGCGCGTCGGCATCAAGACCCTCTCCTGGGGCGTGGCCATGAAGCCTGGCAAGCCGCTCCGCTTTGGCCGGTTCACCCAGGGTGACGGCTCCACGACGCTCTGCTTCGCCCTGCCGGGCAATCCGCTGGCGGCGCTGACCGGCTTTGAGCAGTTCGTCGCGCCGGCGCTGGCGGTGATGTCCGGGGCAGGCTGGACGCCGCCGCCGCGGTTGCGGCTCCCGCTGGCGGAGCCGCAGCCGGCGGGGCGCGCGCGGACCTACTTCCTGCGCGCGGGGCTGACGTCCGGAGCGGGCGGGGCAAGCCCCGCCCCTCCACCCGATCCGGCGGCGTCGGGGGCGGGCGGGGCTTGCCCCGCCCCTCCACCCGATCCGGCGGCGTCCGGGGCGGGCGGGGCAAGCCCCGCCCCTCCATCCGATCCGGCGGCGTTCGTCGGGGAGGCCCTCGTGGTGCCCGGGCGGCAAGGCAGCGCCATGCTCCGCGAGGCCGCGCTGCAGCCGCTGGTGGCGGTCCTCACCGGTCCCGGCGACGCCCCGGCCGGTGCACTGATCGAGGCCATCGCCGAGCCGGCGGCGCTGGCGGGGCGGGTGCTCCGGCCGGTCGGCCCGCTCCCGCCGGCGGTGGGCGTGCGCGGGCGCTCCAACTCGGGGAAGACCACCCTGGTCGAGCAGCTCCTGCCGCACCTGCTCGCCGCGGGGCTGCGCGTGGGCACGGTGAAGCACGCCAGCCACCCGCCGGAGCTGGACCTGCCGGGCAAGGACTCCCACCGCCACGGCCAGGCCGGCGCCCGGCAAGTGCTGCTGCTCGGCCCCGGCAAGGCGGCTCTGTACTTCCACGCGACCACCGACGAAGAGCTGGGCCCTTGGCTGGAGTGGTTCGCCGGGCGCGTGGATGTGGTGGTGGTGGAGGGCTTCAAGCAGACCAGCATGCCCCACGTGCAGATCGAGGTGGGCGGCGCGCCGGCGCTGCGGCGGGGTCGTCAGGACGGCTGGCCGCGCTGGCTGCTGACCCGCCCCGAGGGCGAAGGCGGGCGGTTCGATAGCGAGGACGTGTGCGCTCTGGCGACGGAGCTCGTCAAGGAGCTGCGGGAGGCGGGAGCATGAGCGAGCTGGTGGCCGTGATCCTGGCGGGCGGCGCATCGCGGCGGTTCGGGCAGGACAAGGCGAGCGTCGAAGTGGACGGCGCCCCCGCGTTGGTGCGCGTGGCGATGACCGCGCTGGAAGTGGCGCACCGGGTGGCGGTGGTGGGCGAGGGCGGACCGGATCTGCCGCCGGTGTTCATCAGGGTGCCGGATCTGGAGCCCGGCGGTGGGCCGCTACAGGCCGTCCTAGCGGCCGCGGCGCGGTTTGCGGGCGCGGACCTTCTCGTCCTGGGATGTGACATGCCCTGGGTGACGCCGGAGGCGTTGCGCCTCCTGTCCGCGCCCTTGCCGCATGGCAAAGACGCTCGCGTGGCGGTGATCTGCGGTGAGCCGCAGCCGCTCGCGGCGCTGTACGGCGACGCCGCCAGGTGGGCATTCCATGCGGTCTGGACCGGCGGACAGCGCAGCCTGCGGCGCGTCCTGCCACTGCTCCAGTACGAGCCCCTGACCGAACTGGTCCTGTGGCAGGCGCTGGTTCTTCCCGAGGTCTTCGACGACTTCGATACACCGGAAGATCTGACCAGCAGGCGGGCTGGCACATAGGGTACCTGAGGCGTTGTCCGACCGCCGGTAGGGGCGGGGTCTCCCCGCCCTCCGGCCTGCCCGGTCACCGGACGGCCGGGGAGACCCCGCCCCTACCGGCCACACGTGTTCCCACCACCGGGCAGTCTGCCAGTCGCGCTGCTCAGACCGCCTCCACCGCCGTCCACCCGCCCTGCGCGATGCTCCGCGTGACCGCCTCGAGCACCGCCTGGCAGCGCGCGCCGTCGCGGAAGTCCGGGGCGAGCGGCGTGCCGTTGCCAATGCCGTTGAGCAGGTCGTACACGCCGTGGATGAACCCGTGCTCGTAACCGATGATGTGCGCCGGCGGCCACCAGCTCCCCATGTACGGGTGCGACCCGTCCGTCGCCTGGATCAGCCGGAAGCCCGCCAGCGAGCCCACGCCGCTGCTCTCGTTGGAGCGGTCGTAGTACTCCAGCTCGTTCATCGTCTCCATGTTCCAGCACAGGCTGCCCCGTGAGCCGTTGACCTCGAACCGGTTGTAGTTCTTCCGCCCGGCGGCGAAGCGGGTGGCCTCGAAGGTGCCGAAGACGCCGTTCTCGAACCGCGCCAGGAAGGCCACGGCGTCCTCGACGGTGACCGGGGCGCGCTCGACGCCGCCGGTGGCTTGCAGGCCGCCCTGCTCGCTGGCGACCGGCCGCTCGTGGACGAAGGTCTGCTCCATGCCCACCACCTTGGCGATCGGTCCGACGAGGAAGTGCGCCAGGTCGATGCTGTGCGCGGCCAGGTCGCCCAGCGGGCCGCTGCCGGCGATGGACTTGTCGAGCCGCCAGACGAGGGGGAAGTCGGGGTCGATGATCCAGTCCTGGAGGTAGACCGAGCGCCAGTGGTAGATGTCGCCGAGGAGCCCGTCGCCGATCATCTTCTTGGCCAGGGCGACGGCGGGGCAGCGGCGGTAATTGAAGTTGACCATGTGCCGCACGCCGGCCTGCTCGACGGCACTGAGCATGGCGCGGGCGTCGGACAGGCTGGCGGCGAGGGGTTTTTCGCAGAAGATGTGCTTGCCGTGCTGGGCGGCTTCGAGGGCGATCTCGGTGTGGCTCGGCCCGCTGGGGGTGCAGATGTCGACCAGGTCGATGTCGGGCGAGGCGACGAGCTGGTGCCAATCGGTGACAGTCTGCTCCCAGCCCATCTGCCTGGCGGCGGCCGCGACGCCCTCGGCATTGCGGCCGCAGAGGCACTTCATGATCGGCTGCAGGTCGGGCTGCATCATGGGGGTGACCTGTCGGTAAGCATTCGAGTGGGCCTTGCCCATGAACTTGTAGCCGACCAGGCCGATGTTGATCGTCTTGGCCACGGTGAACCTCCCGGGAGTGGTGGGGGGGCAGTTCGGACGGTAGGCGGGGAGTCCTCCCACTTCCGATGCAGGTCGCCGAGCTGAGAGCCGACGGCCTCACGCATTCGGGATGACGCGCTCCAGGTCGACCTGCTCTACGTTTCTGCAGAACGCAAGGGAGCTGTAGAAGCCCGGAGCTGCTCCGCGGCTGATAACCAAGCCGCGAACCGGTGCGCCGTGAGCCAGCTCGTCCCTGACCCAGCCCATGTAGCCGAGCACCTGTGCCAAGGTGGTCCTGTCGGCAGGGACCACCTTCAGCTCGACGACGACGAATGCGCCGTCGGAGCGGTCTCGGCAGAGCAGATCGATGCGTGCGTCGTGCCCCCAGCACCGGACCTCGGTGCCGGTGTCGGTCAGCTCCGCGTCTTGGTGCAATTCGAGGTTGTAGCCTGCTTGCCTGAGGAGCCGGGGGTTGGCCGCCAACCGGCTCTGGACCTGCGCCTCCGACAAGCGTTTCGGCAAGGGCAGCGCTAGATGGTCTGCAACGGTCTCCCGGAAGCCCGCATTCTGGCGAGCAAGCAGCGTCGTGAGGCACTCCCAATGCGCGCTCTGAATACGGAACACCTGACGATGGAAGTTGCCGTTGAGCGGCGACCACTCCACAAGCCCGGGATCACGCTGCATGTCTTCAAGAGACAGAGGGTTCCGGAACGCCGCAAGCGGCTCGTAGTCACACTCCCAGCCCCAGCCTCGCCAAAGCAGGTCGGGGTCGCGGATGGACCGGGCATCCGTTGTGGTCGAGAACAGGTAGGCAATGTCGCTGATCGTCTTCCGGTACATGAGGGCGAGGTCGCCCATACGGGTGTCCTTGTGGCATGTCCACCAGCCATCGGCATCATCCGCTCCCGGCAGTAATGAGGGCCTCGGGCCGCGATCAGCCAAATACGCCAGGACCCGATTGCGGGACCACCGACCCATCTCCACTTCATCATCGTGCTCGGCGACATTGATGTAGAAGTACGGCTGGGTCACCCACAGCCAGAACCGGCGAGTCCAGTTCTGGCTCTTTGGCGGCCTCCTGTGAGCGAAGCCCGGTACTCCGAACCTCCGCATGTCACGCCTTCCCCGGAATCCAGCGCCGTTCGCCCCTTCGTCCGCTCACATGCTCGCGCGCGACCACGGCCCCTGCCCTGCCGCGCGGGTCCAACCGATGTTGGTTCGTACTGGACACTGGCGCCGACCCGATGGACGTGGGTGTTGTCGCCCGCTCTGTTGGCAAAGCTCTCACGCGCCGGATCCCCGTTCCGCCTCGATCAGATCGCGCAACTGCTCCGCCAGAGGCTTCAGATCGTGCTGGATCACCTCCCACACTTGGTCCAGGTCCACGCCAAAGTAGACGTGGGTCAAGACGTTACGCATGTTGCGGATGTCTCGCCACGGGATCTGCGCATGGCGATCCTTGAGTTCCTCCGGGATCGCGCTCACGGCCTCGCCGATCACACCGATGCGGTACATTACGGCTGCCTGCAGCATGGTGTCCGCATCGAAGGCCGCCCGGTCGGCGCCGGCTCTGTGCTCTTGGATCAGCGTGATCTGGTCGAGGATGTCCTGGACTCGCAGGCGCCACTCCCTACGCTGCATGGACGGCCTCCCGGAGCACCTCATCGCGGAACTCACGTCGCAGGCAGTGCGACTGGACCAAGTCGACCCGGCAGCCCAGCATGTCCTCCAACTCGCCCAGGATGTGCGCATACCCCAGCAGGCTGATCCGCCGTGCGGGGTCCAGCTCGACCAGAAAGTCCACATCGCTCTCCGGCCCGGCCTCGCCGCGCGCCACCGAGCCGAACACCCGCAGCGAGAGCACCCCCATCCCCGACAACTCGTCCCGGTGCTCCGCCAGCGTCGCCCGCACCTCCTCGATTGTCATGGCTGCTCTCCGCTGCCATTCTACCCGATCAGCGAGGTGCCGCGCGCGGCCCCACCCCGCTCAGGTCGAACGGCTTGAACCCCAATGCGATTGCGGGCGAGCCCGGTTTCAGCCGGTAGTCGCCCTTCTCCGGATCCACGAACTGCGGGTCTGCCAGCACCGATTCCGCGTCCCAGCCCCGCTTCCGCAGCGCCGCCAATTCGCCGTTCGCCGGGCCCAGCGCGTCCACCCCGGCCTGGTAGTAGAGGTTGTGATCCATCGAGAGCTGGTCTGGCTTGAACCCGCCCGGTGACACCAGCCTGGCCTTCGGGTCCGTCGTGTAGATCAGGTTGTGGTGCAGCACCGTGCCGTCCGCGTTGCTCTGGAAGTTCGCCAGCCAGACCTGCGCCAGCGAACTCTCGGCGAAGATGTTGTTGTAGACCTGATTGTCCTTCCCGCCCTGGACCATCAGCCCGCCGTGGGTGTTGCCCACGCAGAGGTTGTCGTAGACCGTGTAGCCGCCCGCATACGAGTCCAGGTAGATCCCCCAGCACATCGCCACCGCCTTGTCGAAACGCGAGGAGTAGCCGATCACATCAACCACCCGGTTGCCGCGGATGATGCTCCCGCTGCGCTCGTTCTTGTCGCCCTGGGTCACCTCGATCCCGCCGGTGTCGAAGGTCTCGGTCGAGAGCAGCCGCAGGTCGTTGCCCTCGATCACGTTGCGCTGCCCGCCGCTCTTGATGGAGATCCCGTAGCGGGTGCTGTCCACGATGCGGTTGTGCGCCACCTGGTTGTCGGAGCTGGAGCGGCCCTCGATCACCACCCCGCCGACGTGCTTGTACACCTCGCCGATGTGCTCGATGTCGTTGTCGCTCGCCGTGCTGTGCGAAGTGTCCAGGAGCAGGATCCCGCCCTCGGCGCTGTTCCGGATCCTGTTGTGGTCGAAGCTGCAGTCCTGACAGCCCACCGCCGCCACCGCGTGCTTGCCGATGTTGGTGAACGTGCAGCCGGTCACGCGGCAGTCGCGGGCGCCGACCAGGTGGACCGTGCCCTGCGAGCCCATGCCATAGCCCGTGTCGCCGTCGTCGAGCGACCAGTCGTTGTGGGCAAAGGTGAGGCCCTCGAAGCGCAGCCCGGTGACCAGCTTGCCGGCCTTGGGGTCGCCGTCGACGCGGACGATGTGCCCTAGCGCCGCGGCCACCGCGTCCGTCGGCGCCTTGTCGGCGCACAGCGTAAGCACACCGGTGGCCGGGTCCGCGTACCACTCGTCGGGGGCGTCCAGCTCGGCGCGCAGGTTGTCCACGTAGAAGCGGTCGCCCGGGTAGGAGGCGACGATGCACTCCTTGCCGGTGACGCGCAACGTCTGCTGCTCGAGGTCCACGCCGGCGAGCTGGACGATCAGCTTGAACGCGCGGCACGAGTTCGGATCGGAGGGGAAGATGTGCACGTCGGCCCCGGCCGCATTCGCCCAGGCGGGCTTGATCACGCCGGGCTGGCAGGGGATGGTGTCCTTCGAGCCGCTGCCCGCCAGGTCGCCCGTCGAGAGCTGCTTGCCCTGGAAGGCGGTGAACTTCTCGGCGGCGATGAAGATCCGGTGGTGGCCGGCGGCGGCCTCCGCGGGCAGCAGCCCCGCGGGCTCGTAGGCCGGATCGTCGACCAGGATGAACGCCGCCAGGCCGAGCCCGCCGCCCTTCTGATTCTGCCAGCGGAGCATCCGGTCACCGGCCTGGAGGGAGAGCTTCGCGCAGCGGGCCCAGCGCGAGGCGCCCCAACTACCGGTGTCGGGCATGTTCATCAGCGGCACCGGCTCGCCGCCGTCTACGCTGAGCGTGGTGTGCCCGGCCATGTCGTCGATCTGGTAGGTCTTCATGTTGTGGCCGTAGTAGACCCAGACCTCATAGTCGCCGTCGGCGGGCACCCTGATGGCGTAGTCCATCCAGTCGCCGGGATTGTGAATGTTGCCTACCACGCCTGTGATCAGACCGGGCGGAGGCGCGACGTAGGTGAAGCCCCGGCGGTGCGGCTCGGTGGGATCGACGTTGGGGAACCGCGCGCGGACCATGCGCCGGCCGCCGGCGAAGAGCGACCGGAAGCTCCACCGGCCGGCCTTCACGTCGGGCAGCGTGGTCTGCCAGAGACCGGCTCCCGCCGGCTGCCAGCCCGTCACGCGGCGCCCGCCGCTGAGGATCGGCGTCTCGTCACGGTAGGCGGCCCAGGTGACCGGCGCGGCGGCGGTGCCGGAGTCCTCGGGTCCGAAGACGAGCGTCTCGGGCAGCTCGTAGAAGCCGCCGCGGAGGCGCACGGTGATCGGCTCGGCCGGGGCCCCCGTGGGGTGCAGCGCGCGGATCGCGTCGCGGGCGCGGGCGAGGGTGGCGAAGGGGCCGTCGGTCCTCGCGGCGTTCGGCGCGGCGAGGGTGCCGCTCCACCCGTCGTCGTAGAGCGTCCGCTCTGCGTGCGCGGCACCGAGAGCGACGAGCAGCAGACCGCAGATCGTCCAGTGCACGGTCATGGTCGGGCCTCCCTGCCTTGCGGCGGCTGGTGAGAAGCGTAACCGCTCCGCACCGCCGACACCAGGGCAGGCGGGCGCGGTCTGCGAGGCGGGGCTACACCGGCAGCGGCAGGCTGACCCAGCCGCCGCTCTCGATGCTCGCCTCCATGGCGATCACCATCTCGAGCGCCTTGTAGCCCTCTTCGCCCGGCACGGGGCAGGGCTTGCGGCCGAGCACGGCATCGACGAAGTCCTGGATCACGCCCAGCCACCACATGTTCTGCACGTTGGTCTGGATCGCGCCCGCGGGGAACACCGTGCGTCCCTGGCTGCCCTTGTGGTAGACCACGATCGGGTCGTCCTCGACGTTGAGCCGGAGCACCCCGTTCTCGCAGAAGGCGCTGAGCGAGTTGTCCTCGGTGCCGTGGCAGGTCCAGCTCGTGGAGATGGTGCCGAGGGCGCCGTTGTTGAACTCCACCAGCGCCTGGGAGTTGTCCTCCACGGTGCCCTGCTTCTCGAGGGTGGCCTTGTGGGCGCAGACCTTGACCGCCTCGAGCCCGGTGAGGAACCGCACCAGGTCGCACTTGTGGACGCCCAGATCGGCCAGCGGGCCGAAGCCGGCGATGGACTTGTTGAAGAACCACGCGCTGGTCGGGCTCCAGCCCTCGGGGCCCGGGTGGGCGAAGGTGGTCTGAATGTGGTAGATGCGGCCGAGGATGCCCGACTGCAACACCTTGCGGGCCGTCTTGTGCACGGCGCTGTAGCGCTGCGACTGGTCGATCATGAGCACGCGCCCGCCGGCCTTGGCGGTGTCGATCATGGCCTGCGCGTCGCGCAGGGTCAGCGCCATGGGCTTCTCGCAGAGCACGTGCACGCCCGCCTTGAGCGCCGCGATGCTGACCTCGGCATGGCGCGAGTTGCGCTCGCAGACGCTGATGGCCTGCACGCCGCTGGCGAGGAAGGCGCCCAGGTCGTCGTAGAACTTGACGCCCAGCGGCTCGTACTGGGCGATCACGTCCTGGCAGAACGAGAGGTCGGCGTTGTACATCGCCACCAGCTCGCAATCGGGCGATTCGGCGTATTCGTGAATGTGCAGCACCTTGGCGATCTGCCCGACTCCGGCGACGCCAACTCTCAGCCTGTCGGCCATGGTGGACTCCTTTGGCGGTGGTGTGGTGTGGTTCCCCACGGCGGATTCCACGCACCTCTATCCATCCCTCCCGCCGCTGCCGGCAACTCGTGGCGCCACCGCTGCCGGCAGATTGGGGCTTGACACAACGAGGACACGTCGATATTATAGAGATCTATAGAATTAGGGATGAAGGTGATGCCCATGACAACGGACGGAGCGCACGCCGGTGACCTGTTCGAGCTCCACGCGGAGATGTGCAAGGTCTTTTCGCACCCGCTCCGGCTGCGGATCCTCGACACGCTTCGGGATCGGGAGATGGGCGTGTCCGAGCTGGCCAAGCGGCTCGGCGTGTCCATCGGCAGCCTGTCGCAGCACCTCGGCATGATGAAGGAGCGCCGCGCCCTGGCGTCGCGCAAGGACGGCAACCACGTGCTCTACCGCGTGGCCAACCCGCGACTGGTCGAAGCGTTCGACCTGATGCGCGGCATCCTTCACGAGCAGATCCGCGGCGAGGCGGCGTTGCTGCCGGTCGAGACATCCCTTCCGGGAGCAACCCCATGACAGTGCTGGTGATCTTCAACCACCCACCGTACGACGGCACCGCCGTGACCTGGAACGCTCTGCGGCTGATCAAGCAGTCGCAATCGGCCGGGATGGAAGTGCGCATCTTCCTGATGAACGAGGCCATCGATTTGGCCCGGGAGCAGGCGCAACCGGGGGGTGGCGAGGACGTGCACGCCATGCTGCTCGAGGCGGTGGCGGCCGGCGCCGAGGCCAAGCTGTGCAAGACGTGCATCGGGCGGTGCAGCGTCAACCCCGCGCCGTTCGCGCCCGAGGTGCAGGTGGGGACGATGCCCGAGCTGGTGGACTGGCTCGCCGGCTCCGACCGAGTGCTCACCTTCTGAGGCTGAGCACGGGAGGAAGGGAACCATGGAGAACGCGCTCTACGCCGTGAACCTGATGGTCCACATCATCGCGGCGGTCGGCTGTGTCGCCGGGCCGTACTACCAGCTCCGGATGGTCAACCAGCGGGGCAAGCTGTACGGCACGGGCAACCTGATCTACCCGGTGGACGAGCTCATGGAGCGGATCCTGACCGTTCAGCCGCGCCTCTGCTACGGGCTGATCCTGACCCTGATCGGCACCGGCCTGATGTTCCCCGTGATCGACTACGGGTTCCACGGGATGCTGACGCAGGTGTCCTCCTCCGACTGGGTGGTGGGCAGCCTGAAGGCCCTCCTGGCGCTGACCGGCCTCGGCATCGTGATCTATGGGATCCGCGTGGTCGATCCGCAGATCCAGGGCCTGTTCGGGAGTTTCAGCCCCGATGCGGACCCGCCCGCCGAGGATCTGGCCCGGTTCTGGGCCCTGCGCAAGTACCGTAAGAAGCTCTGCACCTTCTGCCTCTGGCTGGGGCTGAGCATCCTCCTCATCACACCGGTGATGCGGTTCTTCTGACGCGCTCGGAGTCGTCCGCCGGCTCGGACATCGTGCAGCGCTCGCTGTTGGCCTTCTACTACGGCGGCAGCGACACCAAGATCCGGGCCCGAATGGACCTGATCGATCGCAGTGGCGGCCGGCGCACACGGGTGCTGACGATGCTCCGCCGCGACGAATCCGAGGGTGCGAACCAGCGCCTGTTCATCTACTTCCACGAGCCCAGCGACGTCCGCGGCGTCTCGCTCCTCGTCTGGAAGTACCCCGCCAAGGACGATGACCGGTGGATCTACATGCCGGCGATGGATCTCGAGCGGCGGGTGTCCGCCAACGACCGGCAGTCCAGCTTCGTCGGGTCGGACTTCACGTACGAGGATGTCTCCGGCCGCGACCTCGGCGACGAGCGGCACAGGTTGGTCGGCGAAGGCAGCGCCGGCGGCCGGGCGTGCTACCAGATCGAGAGCACGCCGGTGGGTGCGTCCAGCTACGCCCGCCGGGTTTGGTGGATCGACAAGCAGAACTACCTGCCGCTGAAGGAGGAGTACTACGACCGCCGCGGCGGACTGGTGCGGGTGTTCAGCGCCGACGAGGTGCGGAGCATCGCCACAGGCTCGCACACCTACCCCACGGTGACGAAGCGGACCATGAAGGACGTCCGGACCGGCCGCCGCACCGAGGTCACCTTCACCGACGTGAAGTACGATCTCGGCCTCCGGGCCGCCGATTTCACCGAGCGCTCGCTCCGCCGTCCGCCCGCGGCGTGGATTCGCTGAACGGAGGACCGCATGGGCCGGCGCGAGCTTCGGTTGCCCCAGCTTGAAGGCTGGCTGGCCGTGGCGCTGCTGTGGCTGCCTCGGCTCGGCGCGGCAGAGATCGACCTGGAGTGGCATCCTTCCGCCCTCGGGATCGTCTCCGTGCGCACCACGGGGCTCGAGCCGCCGGGCTCCGAGGGCGGGGCGTTCCTCCGCGCCGAGGAGCGCCTTTGGCTGGACGCCACGGCGAGGGCCAGTACGATGGATGCCTCGGCGCACCTCAGGGCCGAGCTGGTGCACGACTCCATCGCCGGAACGCTTGCCTTCGACTGGCGCGAGGCGTTCGCCGACGTGGCCAGCGGGCCGTGGGACTTCCGTATGGGCCGGCAAGTCGTCACCTGGGGAGTCGGCGATCTGCTGTTCATCAACGACGTGTTCCCCAAGGATTGGGGCGCGTTCTTCTCCGGGTCGCCCGCGGAGTACCTGAAGCGCGCGGTGGACGCGGTCCGGATCGGGTTTTCCTCGAACGCCGTCAACGCGGATCTCCTGGTGATTCCCTTCTTCTCGCCCGATCGCCTGCCGTCCCGGCGCCGCTTCTGGCAGTTTGACCCGACCGGCGGCGCACCGCTGCCGACCGTCCACCCGGCGACCGGACTGGCGAACACCGAGACCGCCCTGCGCCTGTACGGCCAGGCCGGCCGGTTCGACCTGGCGGGGTACGCCTACCGCGGCTTCCACCACACTCCCGGCGCCCGCCCCGGCGGCGCCGGGGCGACGATGTTCTACCCGCACCTGTCGGTCTTCGGCCTCAGCGCCCAGGGGCCGGCCTGGGATGGCATCCTCAGCCTCGAGGCCGGCTACTACGACTCCCGGGACGACGAGGACGGCGACGACCCAGGGGTGCCCAACTCGTCGTGGCGATTCCTGACTGGCTACCAGATCGCGCCGCGCGACGACCTGCAACTGGGCGTGCAGTACTACGGCGAACGGATGGAGGACCACGGCGCCTATCGGCGCACAGTCCCGGCCGGCATGCCGTCGGCTCCCGCCTACCGCGACCTGCTGACGTTCCGGGTGACCCGGCTGCACTACCAGCACACGCTCAGACTGTCGTCGTTCCTGGCTTACGGGCCGGTGGAGGGCGACCTGCTCTGGCAGCCGTCGGCCAGCTACGCCATAAGTGATCATCTCACCATCGCGGGCGGCGCGAACGTCTTCGGCGGGCACAACGGCCCGACGTTCTTCGGGCAGTTCGACCGCGACGACAACGTCTACTCCTGGATTCGCTATGACTGGTGACCTCACCACACCGGTCCACGCGCCGAGACCCCGAAAGGTGGCGCTATCATGCTGAAGCTCGTCGAGCTGGCGACAACTCGTCCGAAGCTCGTCATCGCCGTGGTGCTGCTGGTCACCGGGCTGTTCATGTCGCAGTTCCCGAAGGTGAAGACCGACACCGACCCGAAGCACATGCTGCCCGCCACCTCCGCGGTCCGGGTCTACAACGACGCCGTGGAGGAGCACTTCCAACTGCACGCCGACTGGATCGTCCTCGGCATCGTCAACGCCAAGGGCGTGCTGAACCCCACCACGCTGGCGAAGGTGGCCCGGCTCACCAACGCGATCGTGGGCCTCCCGGGCGTGGTGCCGGAAGACGTCATCAGCTTCACCACCGCCGACAACGTCCTGGCGGACGAGGCCAACCTCTATGTGAAGCCGGTCATGGCCGAGGTGCCGCAGACCGGGCCCGAACTCGCGGCGCTCCGGCGGGCACTGATCGAGAACCCGCTGCTCATGGACCGCCTCTACTCCCGGGACGGCCAGGCCACGGCGATCTACATCCCCCTGGCCACGAATGCCAACGGCAAGATCATCGCAGACCAGATCCGGGGCCTCCTGCGCAAAGCCGACGACGACGGCAGCGGGGACGAGTTTCACCTCGCCGGCGACCCGGTGGCGCGCGACTCCTTCGGCGCCGAGATGTCCAAGCAGATGGGCATCTTCTCCCCCATTGCGGGAGCCATCATGTTCGCCGCCCTGCTGCTCATGTTCCGCAGCCTGGTGCCGGTGATCGCTTGCATGGGCGTGTCCATGGTGTGCGTGATCTGGGCGATGGGCGGCACCATCGGGCTGGGGATCCCCATCCACATCATGAGCTCGATGAGCCCGGTGTTCCTGATGGCGATCAGCACCGACACCGTGCACATCTTCAACGAGTTCTACTTCCGCTTCCGCGAAACCGCGGACAAGCGCCGGGCCATCCTCGACAGCCTGAGAGTCGTGGGCCGGCCGCTCATCTACACGGATCTGACCACCGCCGCAGCTTTCGCGTCCCTGGCGGTGGGCGACATCATTCCGGTGCGGGTCTTCGGCCTGCTGGTGGCCTTCGGCACGCTGGTGCTCCTGCTCATGAGCTTCACGCTGACGCCCGCGCTGCTGTCCCTGATGAACGCCGACCGCCTGGCCGCACTCACGCGCCACGAGGATATGGCCGAGGGCTCGTCCGCGCGGTGGCTTTCGGGACTGGCCCGCTTCAGCCTGCGCTATGGCAAGGCCGTGGTCGCGGGCGGATTGCTGCTCGTGCTCGTCTCGCTCATCGGCGTGTCCCGCATCCGGGTCAACAACAACCTGGTGCAGTGGTTCAAACCCCACAGCGACATCCGGGTGGGCGACGCCGTGCTGAACCGCGAGCTGGGCGGCACGGCGACCGCCTACCTGGTGGTCCAAGGCGGCCAGCCGGACGCCATGCAGCAGCCCGAGGTGCTGAGCTTCATCGAAGGGTTGCAGCGCGAGCTGGAGAAGTCGCCTCTGGTGGGCAAGACCACCTCGCTGGCGGACGTGGTGAAGCGGGTCAGCCGCGTGATGCACGCCGACGACCCGCGCTACGAGGTCATCCCCGACTCGGCAGATGCGGTGGCGCAGTACCTGCTGCTGTTCAGCATGGCGGCCAAGCCGCGCGACCTGAACAACTTCGTGGACTACCCCATGCAGCAGGCCAACCTGTGGGTGCAGTTGAAGACTTGGGACGCAGTCGGCATGCAGCAGGTCCAGCAGATCGTGGAGCAGTACAAGAGCCGCGCGCTCCCTGCCGGCTCCGGCAAGACCGGCTCCCTCAGCATCCGTGCCGCGGGCATCGCCTACTTCAACCTGGTGTGGAACCAAGCGGTCCTCTGGGGGATGCTCTACGGCTTCATCGTCTCGTGTGTATTGGTCCTGTTCCTGATGTCCGCGTGCTTTCGATGTCCAACGCTGGGCGTCATCGCCGGGCTGCCGCTGTTGTTCACCATCCTCGTCATCTACGGACTGGTGGGCTTCATCGGCAAGGACTTCGACATGCCCATTGCGGTGCTCTCGACGCTCTCGCTGGGCCTGGCCACGGACTTCGCCGTCCACTTCATCGACCGGTACCGCCAGCGCCGGGCGGAAGTGGGGCCGGAAGCCTGCATGGACAGCGTGCTTGCCTGGACGGTGGCGCGGCCAGGCAAGGGCATCGTGCGCAATGCGGTGCTCTTCGCGCTGGGCTTCTCGGCCATGCTGTTCGCGGCGCTGACCCCGTACATTACGGTGGGCCTGTTCATGGCGGCGATCATGTTGCTCAGCGCGCTGGCAACGCTGACGCTACTGCCGATCCTGGTGAAAGCCGTAAGGAGTCGCCCCCATGGCCGCCAACGCGAACGGTGAGCCTGCGGCGGCGTTCACGCTGCTGCAGCACGACCCGGACAGTCCCTCCCTGTTCACACCCGAGTCGTTGCTCGCCGCGGTCCGCGCCGAGCGCCCGCGGGCACACGCGCCGGTTCCGGCGGTGTGCGTGCTCGACTTCGACGGCGACCTGACCGACGCCCTGGTCGCCGCCGGCCGGGCCACGCCGTGCCGCGCCTGGGCCTGCTTCCACACCACCTTGTATGAGGTCGGCGTGGACGGCGAGGTCTGCGGTCTGATCCCGCGCACGATCGGCGGCCCCTACGCGGTGCTGGTGAGCGAGCAGCTCGCGGCATCGGGCGCCGGGGTGGTGCTGGGCCTGACGTCCTCCGGTCGCGTGGTCGAGGAGCTCCCGGTGCCGAGCGTGGTGGTGGCGAGCGCGGCGCTGCGGGACGAGGGCACGTCCTTCCACTACCTGCCTCCGGCGGACAGGGTGACGGCGGACCGGACCGTGGCGGCGGCACTCGAAAAGGCGGTTCGCGAGACCGGGCTGCCGGTGCGGCAGGGGCTGGTGTGGACCACCGACGCGCCCTACCGGGAGACGGCGGAGGCGCTGCGGCGGAGCCGCGCGGAGGGGGCTCTGGCGGTGGAGATGCAGGCGGCCTCGCTGTTCGCCTTCGGCGCGGCGCGGGGATTCCCCGTGGGGCTGGCTGCGCACGTGACCAACGTCGTGGGCGGCGGGGACGACGGCTTCGACAAGGGTCCCGAGGATGCCGACCTGCGGCTCTTCGAGGCGCTCTGCCGGGCCGGGCTGCGGGTCGTGGGAGACCGCTCGTGAAGCTCCGCGACAGCGGCATGCCCGAAGAGGCCTTCTGGGAGACACTCCTGCGGCCCGCAGAGGCGCTCGACCGTTTGGGGTTGGATCACATCGCCGGTGACTCGGTGGAGTTCGGCTGCGGCTACGGCACGTTCAGCCTGCCGCTCGCCCGCCGGGTGGCCGGCACGCTGGGGACCTACGACATCGACCCGGCGATGGTGGAGCGGGTCCGCGAGCGTGCGGCCGCGGCAGGCCTGGCCAACGTCCGGCCGGCGGCGCGAGACCTGTTCGAGGACGGCACCGGCCTGGCCGGCGGGTCCGCCGGCCTGGTGCTGATCTTCAACCTGCTGCACTGCGAGGAGCCCGAGCGGCTGCTCGGCGAGGCGCGGCGGATCCTGGAGCCCGGGGGCGTGCTGGCGGTGAGCCACTGGCGGTCCGATGTGGCGACCCCGCGCGGGCCGAGCCTCGACATCCGCCCGCGGCCGGAGCAGCTTTTGGCCTGGGCCGAGGCGGCGGGTTTCGTGGCCGCCACGGATGAGCCGGTGCTCCTGCCGCCCTATCACGTCGGCTGGCGGCTGGCCCGGCCGGTGGCCTGAGGCCGCGGCGCCGGGGACGTGGATCCTCTGGGCCGGACTCGCCCAGCACGGGTCACCTGCATGTACAACTCCGGGGCACGGTCGATACGCCCAGAGGCTTGCGCAGCCGGGCCTTCGCCTCTTCCCAACTCGCACCATCGCCAGGATTGGCGTCCTCGGCCGCCAGTCGGCGGTCCAGTTCGTCCCGATGGGACTGCGGAATGTCGGGCGCTTCCACCTCAGCGGCGATGCTGTCCCAGATCTCTTCGACCAGAAGGATGCGCTCCGCGAGGCTGAGCTGGTCGATGCCCAGCGATCTGGCTGTTGCGTTCATCGGCCTGCCTCCTCCTGCGCGCTGCGGTGCCACTTGAGCCAGCCAGCCCGCTCACGATCACCACCCGCTGCTCGCAGTTCGGCGAGGGCGTGTCCGGCGATGCCGACATCCTCGACAGTCTCGAGCCATGCAACCAGCGCTTCCCAGTCCTCGGCGCTCAGCACGGCAATACGTCTGCCCTCGGCCGTCACGAACTGGACCGATTGGAGTGCTTCCAGGCCAGTCATGGCGACTCCTCCCAGTCTGACGGCGATGCCACGGAGACGCCGGGCATCGGCCGCACAGCCTCGCGAAGCTCACGCCGCGTGAAGCTTCTCGATCACCCACTCGCGGAGCAACTCCGAATCTCTGACCCCGCGCGATGCCGCCGCCGCGCGAACCGCGTCGGCGTCGTCCGATTCCAGGTGGATCGTGATTTGGGTATCCCGTTCGAAGACGCGGTCGCCCACCTCTTCGAGCTCATCGTCCAACTCGGTGACGTCGTGAGTGTCCCAGAAGTGGACCAGTTCCTGGATCGAATCGGTCTGGGGAAGTCGTGAAGCGCTCATCGGTTCTTCCACTGGCGGTATCGCCGCTCTTCCTTGTCGGTCATCGGCCGGGCCGTGATCGGAAGTCTGCCCCAGAACGTAGTAGACCGGGTTCTCGCCCTCGGACTTGGCACGTTGCACCAGAGCTTGCCCGAAGCAGGCCTGTTCGACTTCGTCCGGCGTGACGCCGTGCAGGTCGATGTGGTCAATGCGGTCCTGCGGCCAGACGAATGCGTGGATCTGCACAGCCCCATTATACCGCTACCGGAGCCGGGAGGAGACCCTTGACACGAACGCCCCAGACGGGTTATGCCTCTCCCCCAGCCGCGTCCTCGCGCGGATCTGCTGGAGTACGCCTATGCACCCCGCGTCGTCCCTCCTCGCCCTGGCCACCCTCCTCTTCTGCCTCGCCACCGCCGGCGCAGCGGAGCTCCACGTCGCGCTCACCGGCAACGACGCCAACCCCGGCACCGCCGCCCGGCCCTTGGCCACCCTGGAACACGCCCGCGACGCCGCCCGCCAATCCCCCGGCGCCACCGTCACCGTCCACCGCGGCACCTGGGAGCGCACTGCCTCCTTCGAGCTCACCGCCGCCGACTCCGGCACCACCTGGCGCGCCGCGCCGGGCGAGGAGGTGCGGCTGTCGGGCGGGCGCAGTGTGCCGGCCGACGCCTGGAAGCCCGTGGACGACCCGGCGGTGCTCGAGCGGCTCGATCCCGCCGCGCGCGGGCACGTGGTCCGGACCGACCTCAAGGCGCTGGGCATCGGCCCGCTGGCCGCCCTCCCGACGGCGTTCCGCGGCGCGCCGCCCGTGCCGGAGCTGTTCTGCAACGACGTGCGCTGTACCCTCGCTCGCTGGCCCAATGAGGGGTGGGCCACCATCAGCAAGATCATCGAACCCGGCTCCGTGCCCCGCGTCGGCGACGCAGGCAAGACCGGCGGCGTCTTCGAGTACAGCGGCGACCGACCGGCGCGCTGGCGAGCGGAGGCCGGAGTCTGGCTCCGCGGCTACTGGTGCTTCGACTGGTTCGAGGAGACCCTCCAGGTGGCCGCCATCGACCCGGCGCAGCGCCGCATCACCTTCGCCGCGCCCACGGTCTATGGCGTGAAGCAGGGCAACCCCTCGCCGCGCCGCTGGTATGCGCTCAACCTGCTCGAGGAGCTGGACCGGCCCGGCGAGTATTACCTCGACCGCGGGGCCGGCACGCTCTACTTCTGGCCGCCGCAGGCCCCGGGCCGCGCCCGGGTGGTGCTCTCGACCCTGAACGCGCCGGTCGTCGCGCTGCAGGACAGCTCGCGCGCCACGCTGCGCGGGTTCATCGTCGAGGCCGGGCTGGCGAACGGGATCGAGGTGACCGGCGGGAGCGAAGTGAAGGTCGATGCCTGCCGCGTGCGCAACCTGCGCCAGACCGGGATCGTGGTGCGCGGGGGAGACCACCACCGCGTGGCGGCCTGCGACATCCACGACACCGGCACCGGCGGCGTGGTGCTCGAGGGCGGTGATCGCAAGACCCTCACCCCGGCCGGCCATGAAGTGGTCAACTGCCACATTCACCACTACTCGGTGCACCAGTTCACCTACGCCAGCGCCGTCCACCTGGCCGGCGTGGGCAACCTCGCGGCGCACAACCTGATCCACGACGCCCCGCACATGGCCATCGGCATCGGCGGCAACGACATGGTGGTGGAGTACAACGTCATCCACGACGTGACCACGGCCACGGACGACAGTGGCGCGCTGTACAAGGGTCGCGACCCCTCGTGCCGCGGCAACGTGATCCGCTACAACTTCTGGCACCACATCGGCAGCCCGCTGGGCCACGGCACCGCGGCGGTCTACTTCGACGACGGCGACGGCGGCGATCAGGTGATCGGCAACGTCTTCTACCAGTGCGGCGATCCGGGGCGCGGCTCGTTCGGCACGGTCTTCAGCCACGGCGGGCACGATCTGCTGGCCGAAGGCAACGTCTTCATCGAGTGCAAGCGCCCACTCGGCTCGGCGCCGTGGAACGACCAACGCTGGGCCGACGCCATGCGCGACCCGGACTGGGTCAACAAGCTGCTCAAGCAGGTAGACATCACCCGCCCGCCCTACACCACCCGCTACCCTGCGCTGGTGGGCTTCATGGACCCGCAGCCCGGCGTGCCGCGGGTCAGCCGGGCCGTGCGCAACCTCCTGGTGGGCTGCGGCGAGATCAAGAGCGGCAACTGGCAGGTGGACCCGGCGGAGAACTGGATCACGACCGAAGATCCCGGATTCGTCGATGCCGCCCACGGCGACTTCCGCTTCCGCCCGGACGCGGCGGTGTTCCGGCACCTGCCCGCGTTCGCGCCGATCCCATTCGAGCGGATCGGGCTCTACGCCGACGCGCTGCGGCCCGAGCCGCCGGCCGAGCGCTGGACGGGCGGCCCGCTGCGGCCGCTCCCCGTACGCAGCGCGGCGGCCGCCGCGGCGGCGCCCGCTCGGAAGGGGCCCGCGCC